>NZ_GL732470.1:22106-62041 GCF_000187645.1 Streptococcus sp. C300 | reverse complement strand
TCTTGGTCCAGGCTATCAATGACGCTAGCCAACTCGCTAGCAATCAATTCTTTTGTATTCATAAGGGCTCCTTTTGGGCTTTTTTACTATTTTAACACAATTTACTACATTTTTTGAGAAAGAAAAGAATTTTTTTTGAATTATCTATTTTTTTTGGTATAATGTAGTTATAAAATAAATGTAAAACTTGTTATAAATATTCACTTAAGAGGATAATATGAGAAAAAGAGAACGGCAAGAGTTGACCAAGTATACAAATTCAAATGCTCCTGCTATCAAAACTGTCTGGGGTTTGGGTTATAAGATGGAAAGACCAAGAGGTAGAAAATGAAATTAAAAAACTATATTTTAGTGGGGTATCTAGTGTCGACTCTACTAACGATTTTGGTCGTTTTCTGGGCAGTCCAACGAATGTTGATTGAGAAAAGTGAAGTTTACTTTCTCGTTGGAATAACCTTGATTGCTAGTTTCATTGGCGCTGCAGTGAGCATCTTTCTTTTGTCGCCTGTGTTCTCTTCTCTGAAACATTTGAAAAAACAAGCTCAGGATATAGCAAGCAAGGATTTCAGCACAGAAATCGAAACCAAAGGACCATTAGAATTTCAAGAGCTGGGCCAGGCTTTTAATGACATGTCTCACAATTTGCAAGCTACCTTTCAATCACTTGATGAGAGCGAGCAAGAAAAGAGAATGATGATTGCGCAGCTCTCTCACGATATTAAAACTCCCATTACCTCCATTCAGGTTACTGTGGAGGGAATTCTAGATGGAGTGATCAAGGAAGAGGAGCGGCTCCACTACTTAACCACGATTGGTCGGCAAACCGAGCGTCTAAACAAGCTAGTGGAGGAATTGGATGTTTTGACTCTTAACACACAACCTCAAGAAACTGCTGATGAGGAAGTCGAAGAGGTCTTTTTAGATCAGTTGCTGATTGAGT
The DNA here is from genome assembly GCF_000187645.1 of Streptococcus sp. C300. Taxonomy (GTDB): domain Bacteria; phylum Bacillota; class Bacilli; order Lactobacillales; family Streptococcaceae; genus Streptococcus; species Streptococcus oralis_CQ. Next base: position 61,101 of record NZ_GL732470.1, on the reverse strand, counting down.
CAATGAGTGAATTTCAACTCCAGATTGAACAAGAGGAGCGAGATGTTTACATTCAAGTGTCACCTGAGTCGGCGAAAATCAAGAGCCATTCTGACAAACTTTCTCGTATTCTGGTCAATTTGTTAAACAATGCCTTTAAATATTCAGAACCAGGAACCAGAATCGAGGTTCTTGCCCAATTAACAGAACAAGAGCTGACAATCAGTGTGAAAGACGAGGGTCAGGGGATCCTTCCTGAAGATTTGGAAAAGATCTTTAAACGACTTTATCGTGTAGAAACTTCGCGCAATATGAAGACGGGTGGACATGGATTAGGACTTGCGATTGCACGCGAACTAGCCCATCAGCTTGGTGGCGAAATCACAGCAGAAAGTCAATATGGCTTAGGAAGCAAGTTTACATTCAGCCTCAATTTGAAATAAAGCCGTAAAATCCCTTTACAAATCTAGCTTTTCATGGTACAATAGCCTTTGTGTGAAATAGCAGCAGGAAAGCATGAAGCTCGTCAACAGGTGTCTTATGACAAGTAACCTTGGCTGTTTAGGCGAAGGGCATCTGCACGAATCAGGGCTTTCTAAGTGACTATTTCCGCCAAATATTATTTATATCAGGAGGACATACATATGTCACGTTATACAGGACCATCTTGGAAACAAGCTCGTCGCCTTGGCCTTTCACTTACAGGTACAGGTAAAGAATTGGCACGTCGTAACTACGTACCAGGACAACACGGACCAAACAACCGTTCTAAATTGTCAGAATACGGTTTGCAATTGGCTGAAAAACAAAAACTTCGTTTCACTTACGGTGTAGGTGAAAAACAATTCCGTAACTTGTTCGTACAAGCTACTAAGATCAAAGGCGGAATCCTAGGTTTCAACTTCATGCTTCTTTTGGAACGTCGTTTGGATAACGTTGTTTACCGTCTTGGCCTTGCGACTACTCGTCGTCAAGCTCGTCAATTCGTAAACCACGGTCACATCCTTGTGGACGGAAAACGCGTTGATATCCCATCATACCGTGTAACTCCAGGTCAAGTGATCTCAGTTCGTGAAAAATCATTGAAAGTTCCAGCAATCCTTGAAGCAGTAGAAGCTACTCTTGGACGTCCAGCATTCGTATCATTCGATGCTGAAAAATTGGAAGGTTCATTGACTCGCTTGCCAGAACGCGACGAAATCAACCCAGAAATCAACGAAGCACTTGTCGTTGAATTCTACAACAAGATGCTTTAATTTTAAGAAATATCTTACAGAAAGCCTACAACAGTGGGCTTTTTGCTTTGTCTTAAAAGGTTGATTTCTGGGTTTGCTTAGATATTTGCTAGATTGATTTCATTGCTGCTTCAAAGAATGAGACGGCTTTTTTTGCGTTCTCTTTTGAGAGGTAAAAAGAAGCGTGACCCTCCCACAGCTATAGAGCTTTTAGGCGGGAAAACCACACTTCTTTCTTGAATTAATTTTACATCATTTTGACTTAAAAAACAAATAGAGGCGTCCCACCTCCTACCGCAGAAAGATCTGTTTCAAGGGGAGATGGAAAACCTCTATTCGTTAATTTAATTATAGCCTAAAAAACTTTTAAATACAAGGCTATTGAGATAGTAAGGGGGAAAAAAGAAGTAACCATCATTCCGACCACATAGTAGACAGGGGGGAACAAGATTACTTCCTTTATTTACTTAAGTATACAACATTTTTACAAGAAAGCAAAGTAGCAGGTTAGTCTAATGGGGTGCTTGTTGTACTTTAGCAAGTAAGGTGTGCTATAATGCTTTTAACAGGAACTAAAAGCCATTAGTAAATAACTAATATTGGGTCATATTGTTCCGATGTTAGAGAGAAGGAACTTAATGAAATTATGGGAATATGTTGATAAAAATGTTCGCCTTATTTTAGAAGATGGGACCTCCATCAAGGGTAGGGTGGTTGATTGGTTTGACGGTTATGATTTAGATGGTCCTGACGAAATAGTTATAGGTGATCGCTCATATCCTGAAGATATTATCAAGAAAATCAAAATTATTAGTGCTTAGTTCAACCTAGGCGATTTTATCGACTAACTATAAAAAGTATAAGAACTATCGAAAAAATAGCAGAGAGGAAAATAAATGAGTAAACAGCTTTGGAAGTATCTTCGATCAAGGGTTCAGATAGTCACTAATTGCGATAAGATAATCAAGGGACGTGTCATAGACTTTGTTGACGAAATGGACAATGATGAGCAAGATGAAATCACTATTCTCATTGCTAATCCTAGTCCAGATGAAGCTACTGAAATTTCTCTCTTTGAGAGTGAGATTGTCTCGATTAAAACAATCTCATAGGACTTAGAACAATCTAGGTGCTTTTACCTGCCTTATTTGAAAGAAAACACTATGGAAAAGGATTTAGTTTATATGGCAATATTAGATGATTTACAAGAGTTATATGACAATGGTTGGGATGCCTCTTTTGATTATAATGGTCAAGTATGTGGGATTTTTCCTAATTCTGTTCATGATATTGTAGTGGTGATTGGAGATAAGGAATACCAGGTATCATCATTCATTGATCTGATTTCTCTAAAAATTGACGATAACACTTTAGTAGAAATTATGGATGGAATTGAAGTGCAGTATTATTAAAATAAAAATCATCTTTGATGAATGAACTGCACCCCAAAAATTAGATTTTGTCTGTTAAATTTTTGGAACGTAGCTCAATATGCTACAACGTTCTTATTAGGAGGGGAAGGGTAATGGGTTATAGTCAACAAGTATTAGACATGCTCCAGCAAACAGTCAGTGGTCAGATTGATAATTTTTGGGATTTTTCCTTTACGTTTAACGCTCTTTTTGGAGAAGATGCGGAATTTTCCGAGGCTTGGGATAATGAAAACTCTGAAATGTTTGACGCTCTCAATGACTTTGAGTTGATGATATTTTTAGAGGAACATGATCCAAGCGACAAACAAGGTTTTATCGATTTCTTAACACCTTACTACGAAAAAGCAAAGCAATTAGCCAATATTGAAAGGAATATTTAAATGACACTCTGGAAATTTAACCGTACAGATGTAATTATCACGTTAAAAAATGGCGCGGTAGTTAGAGGATTTGTAGAAGACTATTGTGACGCCTCTGACAATGACGAGGAGATTGACTCCTTGCTGGTAGATGTTGATGGAACTCTTTATGAATATTTTGAAGATGAAATCGTCAGCATCATAGAAAGCTAGTAGTGGGAATAGAATCTAAGGAAAAAATCTTGTTTGTTGAGATTGTTTTAGTTGGGATGGTCCTATATGAAAAAGGATGAAATTAAAAAATATTTAGACAAAGATCTTGAATTTAATTATAATAGCCGAGGTGCTTGCTTTTTATCGAGTATATGTGTAGTTGGTTATGATTATGAAGGTCAGCAGTTTGATACAATTGATGAAGCTATGGAAGCTAAAGTATTTGACGGGAAAAGCTTAGTAGATATATGGGATGAAGTTTTTCCACAAGTTTTTTAAAATGAAAAGCACCTTTGATGAACTGCACCCCAAAAGTTAGATTTTTTCTGTCTAACTTTTGGGGTGCAGTTCAAATGTATGAGATATTTTTAGTTTTGATTTAATTTCGATATTTTTCCGGAAAATACTTATTTTTCGGAAAGTCAAGATTTTGTTATTATTTATGATATACTGGTACCGTAATTATATCCTTACAGAGGTTAAGTAAGGGTTTCAGTACACGTCAATAGATGTCAAAATATTGATTTTAAGCGATTTTTGATTTTTGGAAACTCATTATATCGCACTACAAATCAATAAAAACTCTACCTTTTACTCTACCTTTTTTAGATAAATATATCATCTGGATATTGAAGTTAAGCCCTGCTATCATTTCGATGGCAGGGCTTTTTAATGTTTGGGACACTACCTTCTTATCTATATTTTGATGGAGCTGAAGTTGACATCTACAAAGTTTAATGTTAAAATACATTCAAAAATATATTTGAATGAGGTGCTTTATGGTTCAAAATGTTGTTACTTCAATAATCCTGTATTCTGGGACAGCCGTAGACTTACTTATTATCCTAATGTTATTTTTTGCCAAAAGAAAAAGCAGAAAAGACATCATTAACATCTATTTAGGACAATTTCTAGGCTCTGTTAGTCTAATATTGCTAAGTTTACTTTTTGCATTTGTCTTAAATTATATTCCTAGTAAAGAGATTTTAGGTTTGCTCGGTTTGATTCCAATTTTCCTAGGACTCAAAGTTTTGCTTTTAGGAGATTCTGATGGAGAAGCTATTGCAAAAGATGGTTTGCGCAAAGATAATAAAAACCTGATTTTTCTAGTCGCTATGATTACTTTTGCAAGTTGTGGTGCTGACAATATTGGTGTTTTTGTCCCATATTTTATTACCTTAAATTTAGCGAATTTGATAGTGGCTTTACTTACCTTTCTAGTCATGATTTATCTCTTGGTTTTTTCTGCCCAAAAATTGGCACAAGTCCCTTCTGTTGGAGAAACTTTGGAAAAATATAGCAGATGGTTTATTGCCGTTGTTTATTTAGGACTGGGGATGTATATCCTGATTGAAAACAACAGCTTTAACATGCTAAGGACTGTGTTCGGCTAGGAGAAAAAATTATGAAAAAAGATAGTATCTGCCAAGTGAATATTATAAATCAGCAAAATGTTACAACCGCAACGAACTACCTTGAAAAGGAAAAAGTCCAAAAATCACTTCGTATTTTATCAAAGTTTACCGATAATAAACAGATAAATATCATCTTTTATCTCCTTGCTGTTGAAGAACTCTGTGTCTGTGATATAGCCTGTTTACTAAATCTCAGTATGGCATCTGCCTCCCACCATCTTCGTAAACTAGCCAATCAAAACATCTTGGATACTAGAAGAGAGGGGAAAATTATATATTATTTTATAAAAGATGAGGAAATCAAAGACTTTTTTAATCAACTAGGATAACAACTATTTTTACTACTTTATCATGATTATATATAGGACTTATCTATGAAATTTTTTGATAAAAATTACTCACATGAAAGACTACTCGTAGCAAATCTTTAAGAAAAAAGTATAATTTAAAGCAAAGCGACCTAGGTAATGCAGGTCAAGTTAGCCAAGTTTAAAAGGGAGAAATCTGAAAGAAAATGTATCTTTGATAGTAGTCATTTATTGTGAAATATGATATATTTATTAATTAGATGGATGAATACTTCTAGAGTTAAATATAGCATAATAGGGACAGACTTTTTGGTTTATTTTTGTTTGTAGTCGGATTATGAAAGAATATCCAATATTATGCGATAAGATAGAATGTTACAAAAAAGAAAGGGGATGCAATCCGATGAAGAAAGACAGATTAATTGTATTGACAGATGCTGTTCTAGCAATTATTATGACCATCTTGATTTTAGAGTTAGAAAAACCAACAACACCAAGTCTTGAAGCTTTTTGGGATTTACGGCAAAATTTCTTTGCTTGTTTTCTTTCCTTTTTCTGGTTGGGATCGTTATGGATGGCACTAAACACATTATGGGAAAAGGTTGAGAAAATTTCCTCAGAAATTATTTGGTGGAATTTGTTTCTACTCTTGGAGCGGCAGGAGTTCTCTTTGGAGAATTTCATGCCATCCAAGATACCAGTCTGAATGATGTGGTGGACCGGATCTATATAAATGTCAAGGATTTACCGTTTCAGTCCTTGGGAGCTTTAGCTAATATCCTGTCTGATGTTAAGAAGGGACTGATTCAAGACAGTCATATCTGGTCTTTCTTCCAGTCATTTTTCAAACAATATCAGTTGATAATCAGCTTAAATCAGATCTATCAGTTTGTCTATCTTTCTCTGATGGAGATCATGTCCTATCTTCACTTTGATTATTGGAAAAAACGGCTCGGTCAGGAGCTAGTATGAATAAGGAGAACAAATGAGACGTTTAAAAATGTTATGGCATATTATACAGGTTACGGGTTTTACTCGGTTTGCTCTGAGTTTTGTGACCTTTGTTTTTGGGTCAGGAGGCGTGCTTTTCCTAGTTGAACCTGCTATCACAAATTACGGAGACGGTCTTTGGTATGCTTTTGTGACTTCGACGACTGTCGGCTACGGGGATCTCCTAGCTGTGACCTTGATTGGAAGGATTACCAGTGTCTTCTTGACGATTTATGGGCTCATATTTTTTGGCTGTTTATCAGCTGTTATTATTAATTATTATACCGATTTAAATAAGGAAAGAGGAGAGGACAAATGACTGCCAATTATTCAACACGGGAATACCGTGAGAAATTATACGATGACCTTCATGTTCGATTGAGAGATACAGCGATTTTGATGTGTGCAATTTTTATTGCCTCTATCGGTCTAAATATGAATTCAACAGCTGTTATTATTGGAGCCATGTTAATTTCACCTCTCATGACACCGATTGTTGGACTGGGATTCGGTTTAGCTATTTTTGATACGCGTTTAATCAAGCAATCTCTAGAGGTTTTATTGACTCAAGTGTTGGTCAGTTTGCTTGTCTCGACTCTGTATTTCTGGATTTCTCCCTTGTCTTATGCAAGTAGCGAGTTGATCGCACGAACCTCTCCAACCATTTGGGATGTTCTCATTGCTATTGCTGGTGGGATTGCTGGTGTGATCGGTTCAAGGAAAAAAGAAGCAAACAATATCGTGCCAGGAGTAGCCATTGCTACAGCTTTGATGCCGCCTATCTGTACTGCTGGCTATGGTTTAGCTAATGGGAATGTACGATTTTTATTGGGGGCTCTCTATCTTTTCTTGATCAACTGTGTCTTTATCATGCTAGCCAACATTGTTGGAACAAGAATTTTGATGAGAAAATCTCCTTTAACTTCATTTAAAGAGCTGAGCATTAAAATGAGAATTGGCTTGATTTCTTTGATTGTATTGTTGATTCTTCCAGCTAGCTATTCGGCAGTTACTCTGACAATAGAACAAGCGCGCAAAGAAGGGATCAAACAGTTTGTAGGAAAAGAGTTCGCCAATTATACGGTTATTAATCAAGTCTACAAGTCAAGTAACAATGAATTGGTCTTGACGGTTGTTGGAGATCCGATTTCAGAAGAAGAATTAGAAACACTCCACCAAAAACAAGCCTCTTACGGTATTCAATCTGTTCAATTGAAAGTGAATCAAGTTCAGAACTCGCCAACATTAGATAGTGAAGCGACCAAGGAATTTTATGAAAACATTGACAAGTATATTGATCAAAAACTCTCTGAAAAAGATTCACAAAACGATCTCGTAAAAGAAAATGAAGCAGACAAGGATTGAGGACAATGAACTGAATCGGTTTTTACGCCGTGTTTTTCTTGTATCTTCCTCTTTCTTACTTATAGCAGGTTGTTTTTGCTTGAATAAGAAATAAATTAGAAGTTCTATCATCTAAGAAAAATGATGAAAAAAATCATTTAACTAATGGTGTGAACGTTTAGTGTTTATCAGCTCCATTCTCTGTAATTTTGGGGGTAAAATCCACACCATTTAGATAAAATTAGTTGAATTTGATTGGAAAAACGCTTTTATAAAAGCGGAGAAAAGTCTTGATATTACGCTGTTTTTAGTCCAACTGAAATTCATACTTTCCAAACCAGGTCTTACGATTTGTAAGTAAAAGAGCAAATAAAAAAGAGGAGCTTGACACTAAAGTTCCTCTTCTTTTTAAATAAACGAATCAGTTTCTTATTACATAAAAGGTAGTGAAAAAGGTAGTGATTCGATTGATTCATATCGCAATGTAGTGAAATTTCGAAATTCAAGAATTGCTTTAAATCAAGGTTTCTAAAGTCTACTGACGTGTAGTGAACCCTTATTTAACCTCTGTAAACACAACGTGTTTGCGAAGTTTTGGTGAGTATTTCTTCAATTGAAGACGGTCTGGAGTGTTACGTTTGTTTTTAGAAGTAAGGTACAAGCGTTCACCAGATTCTTTGTGTTCAAGTGTGATATTTACGCGCATGGTATCTCCCTTCTATTATTCAGCTGATGCAGCTTTAGCGATTTTACGTCCTTTGTAGTATCCTTTAAGTGATACACGGTGAGAACGTGAGTAATCTCCAGTAGTTTCGTCAAAGTTTACAGATGGAGCTGTTACTTTGTAGTGGGTACGACGTTTGTTTTTCTTCGCTTTTGAAGTGCGACGTGCAGGTACTGCCATTTTGATTTCTCCTTTTAAGATATAATTCAGTTAGGTTTGATTTTCATCAACTTTAATAGTATATCAAAACTTTTTTGTAAAGTAAAGTTACTTGACAAAAAAAAGATGAAAAAATTCTCCTGTCCGATCTAGCAGACAGGAGAAGGTGTTAAATATCAATCTCAAATGGTTCGTCAATGGTTTCTGATACGTATTTTCCGTCTTTCTTCCGTTGCTTGACACACTCTGTAAGGAGATATTCGATTTGCCCATTGACTGAACGAAAGTCGTCTTCTGCCCATGATGCGAGTGCAGCGTATAACTTTGTTGAGAGTCGAAGGGGAATCTGCTTTTTTTTAGCTTCAGCCATCTTTAGTAAAGACTTCCTGCGTTGACAATTGGTTGTGCATCATGATTACCACAGAGAACGACTAGGAGATTTGAAACCATGGCAGCTTTTCGTTCTTCGTCAAGTTCTACCAATTCTCCTTCATTGAGACGTTCTAGTGCCATTTCAACCATTCCCACAGCGCCGTCTACAATCATCTTACGGGCATCAATAATGGCAGATGCTTGTTGGCGTTGAAGCATAACAGCTGCAATTTCTGGTGCATAAGCTAGATAAGTGATACGTGCTTCAAGGATTTCCAAGCCAGCATCTTCTACGCGACTTTGGATTTCTTCACGAATACGGTTAGCTACAATTTCACTAGAGCCACGGAGACTACCTTCATCTGCTTGTCCATCCCCTGTAGTATCTACATTAGGAGACACATCGTAAGGATAGATGCGGACAATATTACGAAGGGCGCTATCACACTGCAATGAGAGATATTCTTTATAGTTATCAACGTTGAAGACTGCTTTGGCTGTATCGACAACTCTCCAAGTTACCGCAATTCCAATTTCAACAGGGTTACCTAAGCAATCGTTAATCTTTTGACGGGAATTGCTCAAAGTCATAACTTTGAGGGAAATCTGTTTCTTGCCAATTTCAAGGTTTACATCATTGCCATTTGATGATTTCATTCCTGAAAAAGGAGATTTTGTGCTAACATCACCACTTTGACCAAGTCGAGTGTGGTTTGCAGGGTTGACTGCTATGCTAAAAGGATTGACAAAGTAAAAACCAGGTTCTTTGATGGTACCTGTATAATTACCAAAGAGGGTCAAAACCAGAGCTTCCTGAGGTTTGACAACTTTTAAACCAGCATGAGATAGACCTGCAATTAAGCTTAATAAAAGACCGATAATAATTCCAAAAACGTTTTCCGAACCAGCACCCATTATAAATATAAAGATACCAAGTACGAGTGTCAATTCAATGAGAATTAATGCGAATACACCATTTGGTTTTGAATTGATTAGTTTTTCAGTCATAAGAATGACCTCCTGCTTTATGATATCTAAATGATATCACTTTAATTTATAAAGTCAAGAAATAAATGTAACATTTTTAAAGAAAATATTGCTGTATAGAATTTTCTGAAAATTCAAGAATTTTCTTCTGTTCATTGCCTTTAAAATGTGCTATAATAGTAAAAACTGAAACGGGAGGGATAAGATGACTGAATTAGATAAACGTCACCGCAGTAGCATTTATGATAGCATGGTTAAATCACCAAACCGTGCTATGCTTCGAGCGACTGGTATGACAGATAAGGACTTTGAAACACCGATTGTGGGAGTGATTTCGACTTGGGCGGAAAATACACCATGTAACATTCACTTGCATGATTTCGGGAAATTAGCTAAAGAAGGTGTCAAATCTGCAGGTGCTTGGCCTGTACAGTTTGGAACCATTACCGTAGCGGACGGGATTGCCATGGGAACGCCTGGTATGCGTTTCTCTCTAACATCTCGTGATATCATTGCGGACTCTATCGAGGCGGCGATGGGTGGTCACAACGTCGATGCCTTCGTTGCTATCGGTGGCTGCGACAAGAACATGCCTGGTTCTATGATTGCTATTGCTAATATGGATATCCCGGCTATTTTCGCCTATGGTGGGACTATTGCACCGGGAAATCTTGATGGCAAAGATATTGACTTGGTTTCTGTTTTTGAGGGAATCGGGAAATGGAACCACGGTGACATGACAGCTGAGGACGTGAAACGTCTTGAATGTAATGCCTGCCCTGGCCCTGGTGGCTGTGGTGGTATGTATACTGCTAATACCATGGCGACTGCTATCGAAGTTCTCGGTATGAGTTTGCCAGGATCTTCATCTCACCCAGCTGAATCAGCTGACAAGAAAGAAGATATCGAAGCAGCAGGACGAGCTGTTGTCAAGATGCTGGAGCTTGGTCTCAAACCATCAGATATCTTGACTCGTGAAGCTTTTGAAGATGCCATCACTGTCACTATGGCTCTCGGTGGTTCTACAAATGCCACTCTTCACTTGCTTGCCATTGCCCATGCGGCTAATGTTGACTTGTCACTTGAGGACTTCAATACGATCCAAGAACGTGTGCCTCACTTGGCTGACTTGAAACCATCTGGTCAGTATGTCTTCCAAGACCTCTATGAAGTCGGTGGTGTGCCTGCTGTTATGAAGTACCTGTTGGCAAATGGATTCCTTCATGGCGACCGTATCACATGTACTGGTAAGACAGTCGCTGAAAACTTGGCTGACTTTGCAGACCTCACACCAGGCCAAAAAGTCATTATGCCACTTGAAAATCCAAAACGTGCAGATGGTCCGCTTATCATCTTGAACGGGAATCTTGCCCCTGATGGTGCGGTTGCCAAAGTATCAGGTGTTAAAGTGCGTCGTCACGTTGGACCAGCTAAGGTCTTTGACTCAGAAGAAGATGCGATTCAGGCTGTCTTGACAGATGAAATCGTTGATGGCGATGTTGTCGTTGTTCGTTTTGTTGGACCTAAGGGTGGTCCTGGTATGCCTGAGATGCTGTCACTTTCATCCATGATCGTTGGTAAAGGTCAAGGAGACAAGGTTGCCCTCTTGACAGACGGACGCTTCTCTGGTGGTACTTATGGTCTGGTTGTTGGACATATCGCTCCTGAAGCTCAGGACGGTGGACCGATTGCCTACCTCCGTACAGGCGATATCGTTACGGTTGACCAAGATACCAAAGAAATTTCTATGGCCGTATCCGAAGAAGAACTTGAAAAACGTAAGGCAGAAACAACCTTGCCACCACTTTACAGCCGTGGTGTTCTCGGTAAATATGCCCATATCGTATCATCTGCTTCACGCGGAGCCGTGACAGACTTCTGGAATATGGACAAGTCAGGTAAAAAATAAACTTAAAAAGCAAGCCATTTTCGGCTTGCTTCTTTTCATCTTCAAAAGTGATTTGCCTGCTTATACTCAATAAAAATCAAAGAGCAAACTAGAAAGCTAGGCGCAGGTTGCTCAAAGCACAGCTTTGGGGTTGGAGATAAAGCTGACGTGGTTTGAAGAGATTTTTGAAGAGTATTAACGAGGTGGCAGTCCAAGGGCAATACGGCCGTAGCGACTGATTCGTGTGATCTTCCAAGCAGGCGACCAGGTAACTTCAACCTTGACATCTTCGATACCCTCGATTTGTTTCAGACCTGCGACGATTTCGATAGGCAGGCTTTCGGCGCAATCACAGGCAGTATCGGTGAAGGTCATGACAATCTTACAGAGACCTGTTTCATCCAGATTGATTTCATAAATTAAGCCCAGATTGTACACATCCAATTCCACATCTGTATCAAAAACCTTCTCTAGTTTTTCGATAATTTGGTCTTGTAAAGCCAAAGCGCGGTCATTGATTTTGATATCGTCTCTCATAACAGTCCCTCCACGTGATAAATATCCTCTATTTTCTCATAATTCTGACAATTTGGCAAGTTTTTGATGAATTTTCTGAAAAGACTCTCTTGCGATTTTCTCCTCTCACTGTTTTAATCCCTCTATTTATGGTAAAATAAGACTATTAAGTTTAAAGAGGATTCCCTATGAAATTACAAAAACCAAAAGGAACGCAGGATATCTTGCCTGCTGAATCTGCCAAGTGGCAGTACGTTGAGGGCTTTGCCCGTGAAATTTTCAAGCGCTATAACTATGCAGAAGTGCGCACACCTATTTTTGAGCATTACGAGGTCATCAGTCGCTCTGTCGGAGATACAACGGATATCGTAACCAAGGAAATGTACGATTTTTATGACAAGGGTGACCGCCATATTACCCTCCGTCCAGAAGGAACTGCGCCCGTTGTCCGCTCTTATGTGGAAAATAAACTCTTCGCACCAGAAGTGCAAAAGCCAAGTAAGTTCTATTACATGGGCCCTATGTTTCGTTATGAGCGTCCACAGGCAGGGCGTTTACGCCAATTCCACCAGATTGGTGTTGAGTGTTTTGGCTCTAGCAATCCAGCTACCGATGTGGAGACCATCGCTATGGCAGCTCATTTCTTGAAAGAAATCGGTATCCAAGGTGTCAAATTGCATCTTAACACTCTTGGAAATCCTGAGAGTCGTGCGGCTTACCGTCAAGCCTTGATTGATTATTTGACACCGCTCAAGGAGACCTTGTCTAAGGATAGCCAACGTCGTTTGGAGGAAAATCCTCTCCGTGTCTTGGACTCTAAGGAAAAAGAAGACAAGGTGGCAGTAGAAAATGCACCGTCTATCTTGGATTTCCTTGATGAAGAAAGCCAAGCTCATTTTGATGCTGTCCGTCAGATGTTGGAAAATCTTGGAGTAGACTATATCATCGATACCAATATGGTACGTGGTCTGGACTACTACAACCACACCATTTTCGAGTTTATCACTGAGATCGAGGGTAATGACTTGACAGTCTGTGCGGGTGGTCGCTACGATGGCTTAGTTGCTTATTTTGGTGGTCCTGAGACTGCTGGATTTGGATTTGGTCTTGGTGTAGAACGTCTACTTCTCATCCTTGAAAAGCAAGGGGTGGCCCTCCCTATCGAGAATGCCCTAGATGTTTATATCGCAGTCTTGGGTGAAGGAGCAAATGTTAAGGCCTTGGAATTGGTACAAACCCTTCGCCAACAAGGATTCAAAGCAGAGCGTGATTACCTCAACCGGAAGCTCAAAGCTCAGTTCAAGTCAGCCGATATCTTTGCGGCTAAGACCCTCATCACTCTCGGAGAGAGCGAAGTCGAAAGCGGACAAGTGACAGTTAAGAACAACCAAACACGAGAAGAAGTGCAAGTGTCGCTTGATGCTATTAGCCAAAACTTCTCAGAAATCTTTGAAAAATTAGGCTTTTAATAGTAGAAAAACTGGTCAGGACCTTACTCCTGACCGTTTTCTTTTGCAAAATGACAAAAATCATAAACTTTTTGACAAATATACTTGTCAAAAAGAAAAAGATGTGTTACAATGTAAGCAAGTTAAGAGTGAAGGAGAAAGGAATGCTTAAAAATCGTTTAAAAGAGCTTCGGGCTCGCGATGGTCTCAATCAAACCGAACTGGCCAAGTTAGCAGGAGTTTCCAGACAGACCATTAGCCTACTAGAACGGGATGAATATACCCCGTCCATTGTGATCGCCCTGAAGATTTCGCATATATTCAATGAACCAGTCGAGTCAGTCTTTCGCTTAGAGGAGGATGAGTGATGAACAAGTATAAAGTGATTTATTATCTATCTATAGTTGTGTTTATCGTTAATCTTTTGGCTATGATCGGAAGCCTATTTGGTTGGTTTACAATTGTTGAAAGTAAATATCTCTTCTGGATTAACATAGTTTTACTATTAGTCTTTAGATGGGTAGAGAGAAAAATAAAATTCAAAAAGGTTGAAAAAGGAGAAAAGTCATGAGAGAGTTTTTAGCAGGTTTTCAAATCGATACTGAGCACAAAGAACTTTCGGGTGTTTGTGCAGGTTTAGGAAATTATTTTAACATTCAAGCCAATATCGTTCGTTTGGTGACAGTCTTGCTGTTTCTCTCTTCGACAGAGATTGGGATTATAACAGTAACTCTCTATGCCTATCTAGCAGGTTGGCTTGGGAATGAACCCTTGGGAGATGGAGCAAAAAAAGCTAGAAATCAAGTTATTCTCTTACTTGCTGTTTGTTTGATTTTGGTGTCACTTGGAACAGAAGGCTTAACAGCTATTTATGAATCAGGTAAAGTGTTTGGTCAGTGGTTAGTTGGATTGGTTTAGTTTAGAAAGAGTATGAATATGAAAAAGAAACGTGGATTGTTATTTTTAATGGCTGTTATCTTGGGAGGCTTCTTGGGCATGTTTGCAGGGATGTTTAAGGCCTATACCGAAAACTACGGAACCATTTTAGATGTCAAAACCGTGACTCCATGGATATCATCTATTTGTTTACTGTTAGGTTTCATTAGTATGTTTTTGACTTTCGATTTCTTAAAGAAAAGCAGAAAATTTCACTCCTTGTATCAAGAGGAAATGGATGATGATCTGAATGAAACCTATTATGTACAAATGTATCGTAATCTCGAGTTTGGAACTATTGCTTTTAATAGTGCAGGCGTAGCGATTTTTTTGGCTCTTTTCATCTCAGGTAGTGAAGTAATTGTACTAAATATCAGCTATATAACCTTATCTCTTTCTTTTTTGGCATTAGTGATGATTTTCAGTGCTCAAAAATATCTCTATAAGACCATTGCGATCGTTCGTCAGTTTGATTTGGAATTCTTCTCTACACCAAAAGATGTCTTGGACTATATAAACTCCTACGATGAAGGGGAGCGCAAGGCTAATTTAGAACAGAGTTTTCGAATTTTATTCCAATTAAACCAGTATGTCTTGCCAGCTCTCTATTTTCTAATCGTTCTCTTTTCCTTACTGACAGGAGAGATTCAGTTACTAGCCTTCTTGCTTGTAGGAGCGATCCATATTTATATCAATGTGATGCAATTACCTATGGTAAAACGTTATTTCAAATAGGAGTCTTTTATGAAACTACTTAAAAATCTTGGCTGGTTTCTTCTAGCTGTTCTATCCTTTTTCTTTGGCTATGGTCTGGTTCAGAGTATGGCTTTATCAGCGCTTGACCTAGGGGCTTCAATCTTTGGAGTCTTGCCACTTTATGTTGTCCTGTCAGGGGCCTATGTTTATGGAGTTTACAGATGGTATCAGACAGAAAAGGTTAGCATCCAGACGACGGTTTTTAATCGTTATATCTGGTTGCCTACTCTGGTTTTGCTAGTGGCGATTACAGCCCAGTTCTTTTTGCCAGAAGATCCGTCAGTCAATCAACAAATCGTATCTCAACTGACAGTCGCACAGCCTGTATTTGGTTTCTTTATGGTGGTAGTCTTTGCTCCTCTGACGGAAGAACTCATCTTTAGAGGGATGTTAGCGCGCTATCTCTTTCCTAAGCAGAACAACGGCAAACAGACAGCTCTGTTTCTCCTCGTATCGAGTGTGCTTTTTGCCTTGATTCATTTTCCAGGGACTTTACAACAGTTTTTAGTTTATGCTAGTCTGGGATTGAGTTTGGGTCTGGCTTATGTGAGTCGAAAAGGTCTTCTTTACAGCATTTCTCTCCACGCTTTGAATAATTTAATCGGCTTTTTGATGATACTCATGCTATAATAGAGTCAGGAGGTCACATGAAACGAGTAATTTTATTAGCAGTGATACAGGCGGTCGTTCTCTTCTTTATCATCGGGGCACTTGCCTATGCCTTTAAAGGCGATTTCTTTTACAACTATCTAGCAATTGTCTTTGCGCCTATTGCAGGTGTTTTGCGTTTTGCTTCGGCTTATGCAACGGAGATTGTTCTACCTAAAAAGGCAGCTGAGATTGCTGAAAAGCGTAAAAAAGGTTAAGAATCATAATCAGAGAATCCGATGACGTTTTCATCGGATTTTTTGTCTGTTTGTTTTGATTCCTAAAGACAATCAAACTTTTCTGCTGATTTTCATGAAGAGCCTGCGCTTTTATGGTAAAATAGTAACAGAATAAAAGAGGAGAGAAAACATGAAACGTAGTATGTATGCTGGTCGTGTTCGTGAGGAACACATCGGACAAGAAATGACCTTGAAAGGCTGGGTTGCCCGTCGTCGTGATTTGGGCGGATTGATCTTTATCGACCTTCGTGACCGTGAAGGAATCATGCAGCTGGTTATCAATCCAGAAAAAGTTTCAGCTGAAGTCATGGCAACAGCAGAAAGCCTTCGTAGTGAATTTGTTATCGAGGTGACGGGTCAGGTTGCTGCACGTGAGCAGGCCAATGATAAGTTGCCAACTGGTGCAGTTGAATTGAATGTGACAGCTTTGACAGTGTTGAATACAGCCAAAACAACACCATTTGAGATTAAGGATGGTATTGAGGCCAATGACGATACACGTTTGCGTTACCGTTACCTTGACCTTCGTCGTCCAGAAATGTTGGAAAATCTTAAACTTCGTGCTAAGGTGACTCATTCTATCCGCAACTACTTGGATGAGTTGGAATTTATCGATGTGGAAACACCATTCCTTTCTAAATCAACACCAGAAGGAGCGCGTGACTATTTGGTGCCATCTCGTGTTAATAAAGGGCATTTCTATGCTCTTCCTCAGAGCCCACAGATTACCAAACAGCTCTTGATGAATGCTGGATTTGACCGCTATTACCAAATCGTTAAATGTTTCCGTGATGAAGACTTGCGTGGAGACCGTCAGCCTGAGTTTACCCAGGTCGACTTGGAAACGTCATTCCTTAGCGAGCAAGAAATCCAAGATATCACAGAAGGCTTGATTGCGCGCGTGATGAAAGAAACCAAAGGCATCGAAGTAACACTTCCATTCCCTCGTATGAAGTATGATGACGCGATGTCTCTTTATGGTTCTGATAAGCCAGATACCCGTTTTGACATGTTGCTTCAGGACTTGACAGAAGTTGTCAAGGGTGTTGATTTTAAAGTCTTTTCAGAAGCACCTGCCGTTAAAGCCATTGTGGTCAAAGGGGCTGCGGACAACTACTCACGTAAAGACATCGACAAGATGACCGAAGTAGCCAAACAGTACGGTGCCAAAGGTCTTGCTTGGGTCAAGGTAGTTGATGGAGAATTAAATGGACCGGTTGCCAAGTTCTTAACTGGGATTCAAGCAGACTTGACTGCAGCACTTGCTCTTGAAGACAAGGATTTGGTTCTCTTTGTGGCGGATACGCTTGAAGTGGCGAATGCAACACTAGGTGCCCTTCGTGGCCGTATTGCCAAAGAGCTTGGTTTGATTGATAACGATAAGTTCAATTTCCTTTGGGTGGTTGACTGGCCAATGTTTGAATGGTCTGAAGAAGAAGGCCGTTATATGAGCGCCCACCATCCATTTACCCTTCCGCAGGATGAAACAGCTCACGAATTAGAAGGTGATTTGGCTAAGGTTCGTGCCATTGCTTACGATATCGTCTTGAACGGTTATGAGCTTGGTGGTGGTAGTCTTCGTATCAACCAAAAAGACCTTCAAGAACGCATGTTTAAGGCTCTTGGTTTCTCAGCTGAAGAAGCCAATGACCAGTTTGGTTTCCTTCTTGAAGCCATGGACTATGGTTTCCCACCACACGGTGGTTTGGCTATCGGTCTTGACCGTTTTGTGATGCTCTTAGCAGGAGAAGAAAATATTCGTGAAGTCATTGCCTTTCCTAAGAACAATAAGGCAACAGACCCAATGACTCAAGCTCCCTCAACAGTCGCTCTCAAACAACTAGAGGAACTCAGCTTACAAGTAGAAGAAGATGAAACAAGCAAAACGAATTAAGCGGTGGCGCTATTATCTGCGCCGCTTTGCTTATCAGATAAAAATCTTACGAGTTTTACAAAGTATCTCTCGGGAAAAATACGATGAGAAAGTATCGGCTTCTCTGGTTTATGGCTTTCTGTCAGCAGTAGCAGTCAATTTCTTTTTTCAACCAGGGCACGTTTACTCCAGTGGCGCGACAGGTCTGGCACAGATTATCTCTGCCTTGAGTAATCACTGGTTTGGTTTTTACATTCCGATATCGCTAACCTTTTATGCTATCAATTTTCCGTTGATGATTTTGGCTTGGTATCAGATTGGGCATAAGTTTACAATCTTTACCTTTATCACAGTATCCATGAGTTCCCTCTTTATCCAGCTTGTGCCAGTTATGACCCTGACAGAGGATCCCATCATCAATGCCCTTTTTGGGGGTGTTGTCATGGGCTTGGGGATTGGTTTTGCGCTCCGTAACAATATTTCTAGTGGAGGTACAGATATCGTCAGTCTGACCATTCGAAAGAAAACGGGTAAGAATGTCGGTAGTATTTCTTTCCTGGTAAATGGAACCATCATGCTGATAGCAGGTTTGACCTTTGGTTGGAAATACGCCCTCTACTCCATGATTACTATCTTTGTCTCCAGTCGTGTGACAGACGCGGTCTTTACAAAGCAAAAACGTATGCAGGCCATGATTGTGACCAATAATCCTGATAAAGTAATTGCAAAAATTCATAAAAAATTGCACCGCGGAGCAACTATGATCCACGATGCAGAAGGAACCTATAATCATGAGAGAAAAGCAGTCTTGATTACGGTTATCACACGAGCAGAGTTTAATGATTTTAAACACATCATGAAACAGGTCGATCCGACAGCCTTTGTCTCTGTATCTGAAAATGTCCACATCCTCGGACGATTCGTAGAAACAGACAATTAATAATACTCAAAAGACCAGCCTTGGGGCTGGTCTTTATTTTTCGATAATTTTGTGTCCAATCAACTGGCGGTAACAAATCTGTTTATTGTTTTTAGCATCGTTGATGATCTGGAGAATGGTTTCAAAGGAAACGCGCCCAAGTTCCAGACTATTGATATCCACATAAGCTACGAGGTCAAGTCGAGGATTGACAGAGTCGAAACTCAAGACAGGAACAGTTAACTGATGCTTACTGATGTAGTCACAAACCCCTTCTGCAAGGAGACTATCGGTTGTGATGATAGCGTCAATCTGCGGATCGTGATTGAACAGAAGTTCACTGAACTGATAACCTTTTTCTTCTAGAAATTCGGTCGCAAAGTAGGTTAAGTTGGTATCCATCGGAAGTTGGTGTTGTTTGAGTGCAGACTCATAGCCAGTTAGACGATCTTGCGTTACGAAGAGTCGCTTTGTACCCCCGATAAAGGCAATTCGTTTGCATCCTTTTTTGATGAAATACTCTGTCGCATCAAAGCCAGCTTGTACATTGTCATTATCAACAAGAGGGATAAAGGGTGAAGTTGATTTTCCGAGGATGAGGAAAGGAAACTGTTCTTCCACTACGAGTTTCACCAGTGGATCTTCTTCTTGAGCGTAGAGGAAGATCAGGCCATCGACACGTTTCCCGTAGACCATTTGAGAAATGGCATTGAGACGCTCCTTCTCATCTTTACCCGTTGCAATCTGAATAGCGTAGTGGTTCTCAGACGCGACTTGGGCGATACCACGAAGGACAGATGGGAAGAAAGGATTTTGGTAAAAGGCATCCGAGTCGTCAGGGAGCACCAAGCCGATAACTTGAGTATAGCTACTTACCAAGCTACGAGCATTGAGATTGGGATGGTAGTTGAGTTCCTTCATAGCCTTGCGAACTCGTTTTTTGGTTTCATCACTAATCGTTGATTTGTTTTGAATAACGCGGGTTACAGTTGAAGGTGAGACACCTGCAGCCTTGGCCACATCTTTAATCGTAACGGGCATAAAAATCTCCTATTTATGATAATCTGGATCGCGGTAATGTGTCTTGTAAAAAATAGTGACCAGATAAAGAACAAAAAGAATGTTTTGTACAGTGATAAGCGTTGTCATATTTTGGCCAAAAAGTCCCAAAATAAGCGTAATCAGAGTGGGTAATCCTAAACAGTTCAAGATAAAATGGTAGCACTCTTTAAAAGTCCTAAATGAAAAGAGGCGTGATTTTTTGGTGATATAAAGGAGGAGACTAGCTCCAAGAGAGACAATGAAGAAATTCAATCCAAAGAGGAAGCTAGCACCAAGAACGAGAAAGAGACTGATATAGACCCGATTTTGTTGGTACCAATCTTTAGAAATGGCCTGGGTTAGATCTTCCTTACTCTGGAAACTCTCCGTTTGAATTGCGTGGTAGCGAATGCGAGTTAGTTCCTTACTTTCCTTACTGATGACGAGTTCTTCCGTATCAAAATGAAGTTGCAAGTCCTTTGGAAATTCTTTGATTTGGCTCGGGCCAATCAAAAGAGAAGGCTGCTGATTCTTCGTACCTGAGTAGTTCAGCTTTCCATCAATGATTTGTGCATTCTCTGACAAGTCCATGATGGCTTCATCTGTCAGTGGAGTGTAGACATTATCGATAAAGGTATCCAGTGGATACGTCTCCTGAGAGCTGTTTTGAATGGCAATTGGAACCATAGACAAACTGATGAGGAAAATGCTCGTAAAGAGAAGCTGAAACCAGTTGAGGCCGAAACGTTTTGAAAGGGGCTTACGAAATCCCCAGATACTAGAGAAATACGAGAATGGATATGGAAGCATAGGCATCTTTCTAAAAGTGTTTTCTATATGAGTATTATTATATAGAGAAATGTGCTTTATTTCAAGTCTAGGAAATCAATTATGTATTGAAAGAGGGTTTCAATAAGATTTGTAGAAGGGTGTCCAATCTTGTAGCTTTAGCAACAAGCTCCAAAATGAAAAAAGGGTGGCGGGGATAGATTATCCCTTGTCGCCACCACTTGTAAGTCCTGAAACAAAGTTCTTTTGTAAGAAGAAGAAGAGAATACAGATTGGAAGGGCGATGAGGATAGCACCTGCTGAGAAGTAGGCAATCTTCAAGTTCTTCACATTGCTAACGAAGGTTTGGAGACCAACGGCAACTGTAAAGTATTCTTTCTCACGAAGCAAGAAACTAGAGAGGATATAGTCTCCGAAAGGTCCCATGAAGGCCCAGAGGGCTTGTACCGCAACCATTGGGCGAACAAGAGGGAGGACGATTTGCCAGAAGCGACGGAAGTGTCCTGCACCATCAAGTTTTGCTGATTCATCAAGAGACATTGGTACGGTATCAAAGTAACCTTTCATCAACCAAGCGTTCATAGGGATACCACCACCGACATAGAGGAAGATGAGGAACCAGCTATGGTTAAGGGCGTTCAACATAAGTGCCATAACGAAGAAGGCGGTCAAAGCAGCCATAGTTGGCACCATTTGGATGATCAAGAAGAAGACCAAACTTTGTTTTCGAGCCAAGAAGTTGTATCGGCTGTAGGCATAACCAGCAAGTACGATGATGCTGGTTTGGACAGCCATGGTAATCAAGGCGATGATCAAGGTATTGAGATACCAAGTGCCGTACAAGGTTTCAGTGAAGAGTCCTTTAAAGTTATCAAAACTAAAATCGACGTTACCATCTAGTTTAAAGGCTACGACGTTACCAGACTTGAAGGCTGACATAATGGTAATCAAAAGTGGATAAATAATGACGATTGATAAGCCAATCAAGTAGAGGTAAGTGAGGGTTTGAGTCAGTCTACGTTTGAGTTTGATTGAGTTATTCATCTTAGACGTCCTCCATATCAAATGCGTGTAGTTTCTTGAATGCAATCATAGAGATAGAGATGACAATGATGGAGATAATCAAAGTAACAGCTGCCGCCATAGAGTATTGTGGGGCTGTACCTGTTGTCAAACGGTAAATCCATGAAATCAAGATATCAGTTGAACCGGCTCCACCACCAACACTACCAGGTCCTCCACCATTGAAGAGGTACATGATAGAGAAGTTGTTAAAGTTGAAGGTGTATTGGCTAATCAATGTTGGAGCTGCAACAGCCAAGATCATTGGGAAAGTGATGTTGCGGAATTTTTGCCAAGCATTGGCACCATCGATGTAAGCCGCTTCGTAGAGGTCGTTAGGAATAGACTGCAAGATACCCAAGGTCAAAACGTAGATGTATGGGAAACCTAGCCAACCTTGCATCATAATCAAGGCAATCTTAGTCCAAGTCGGATCGGTTTTCCAAGGGATAAGAGCCCCATCTAGGAAAGGAAGGACCTTAGACAAAAGAGGCAAGACTTGGGTGTTGATAGCACCAACACTATCATTAAACATGTTTGAGAATGTCAAGATAGTGATGAAGGCTGGAACTGCCCAAGGAAGAAGGAAAATAACACCAAAGATACGTTTTCCTTTGATAAATGGTTGGTTGGCAATGATTGCTGTAAAGATACCAATGACAATCTGCAAAGTAGAAGCAGATAGAGCCCAGATAATGGTCCAAGAAAGAACGGAACCAAAGGCTGAACGGAAGGTACTCAAACTCCAGATGTTTGTGAAGTTCGTTAAACCAACCCAGTCCAACAATTTGTTTGGTGGCAAGTGTTGGAAGTCGTAGTTGGTAAAGGCAATCATCAAGGTTACGATAACAGGGAAGATAATTGCAAATGTCATCGCTACATACGATGGGATGATTAAAAGGTATGGGAATCCATTTTCATAAATGCCTTTAATCATGTCCTTGAAGGTACGAGCTACGGGAATACCGTTGTTGATACGTTTAGCAGTCGTATGTGCATCCTTGATATTAAAGATGTAAAAGAGCAAGTAAACGACAACAAAGATAGAATGGAAAGCACCACGAATCAGCATGAAAAGGGAATTGTCACGACCAGGTTTGTCACCAAGTGTGATCAAATTGCTCAATTCAGGGGTTGCAAGTGTTAGAAAATACAGAACAAATAAAACAGTAACACCAAGGAAAATAAATCCTTTAGCTTTTTGTTTGTTATAGATTTGTCCTAAACCAGGAATGATTGACAGCAAGGCTGCTTTGCGAGGCTGTTGTTTTTCCATGATTACTCCTTTCATAGGATGCGAGTTTAAACTCGGATTCAATCGTAAGATACGTACATCTGATAAGAAGCATATCTATAAATTCAAAGGGGGATTTTGCTTCCACCCCCCTTGAACAATTCAATTAGTTACCAAATTTTTGTTGGATTGTTTCCTTGATCAATGTTACAGCATCGTTAGCAGCTGTTTTCGCATCTTTCTTACCACTTACAGCATCAAAGAGCATAGTTTTCGCTGGATCCCAAACTGTTGACATTTGTGAGATGTTTGGCATTGGTTGAGCGTTCTTGAACTGTTTGATAACAGCTGTAGTCAACTCATCGTTTTTGCCTTCAGCATAAGTACGAGCCTCAGTGTTAGCTGGGATTTCGTTCGTTGCATCGTAGAATGCTTTTTGTTGTTCAGTTGAAACTAGGAAGTCTACAAATTTTTGAGCGCCTTCAAGGTTCTTAGTGCTTGATGGGATGATCCAAGCTTTACCACCACCGAATGCTGCGTAATCTTTACCGTTTGGAAGAGTTGGGATAGTCGCAACACCGTAGTTTACTTTAGCATCTTTAAAGGATTGAGCTTTCCAAGGGCCATCGATGATAGCAGCTGTTTTACCTTCTTGGAATTGAGTTTGAATCAAGTTACCAGCACCTTCAGTATCTTGCATACCTTTAGGCCATTTTTCGTACCAAGATTTAGCGTATTCGATACCTTTGATTGCTCCGTCGTTTGCAAGACCTATATCTTTAGGATCTTTACCATTTTGACCGAATACATAACCACCGTTACCAGCAAGGAGTCCGTATGCGTAGTAGAAGTTTGTCCAGTCAGCTAGGAAGGCAGTAGTTTTGCCATCTTCACCAGCGAAGGCATATTTGCTATCTTTAGCAAGGTTTTCCAAATCAGCAAAAGTTTTTGGAGCTTCTTTTAGCAAGTCTTTGTTGTAGTACATTACGAGAGACTCGATAACGGCTGGAGCACCATAGACTTTACCACCAACAGTTACAAGAGATTTAGTAGTATCGTCTGTTTTCGCACCATCACTAAGAGTTACTTCTGAAAGTTGTCCGTCAGTACCAAGGCTACCTACACGGTCGTATGGAGCCATCATAACATCAGGAGCTTTACCAGATTGGTTGTCAAGTGAAAGGTTATCAAGACCACCCATTTGGTCTCCTGTTTTGATCGTAACTTTTACGCCAGATTCTTTTTCGTAAGCTTTTGCAGCTGATTCAGCGAAGGCTTTATATTGGTCTTCAACGTAGAAAGTGATTTCTTGTGCTTCTGAAGAGCTAGTATCAGCTGCTTTGTCAGCAGATTTGCTTCCGCAAGCTACCAAGAGCAAGCTAGCGAGAGTAGCAGTTCCGAGCACAGCAGCGCTCTTCATGAATTTAGATGACATAGTGTATTCCTCCTAAAGAATAACAGTATAATTTATTTAGAAAACGCAAACGTTTTCTTTTATGAGCCTAGTATAGCACAAATAGAAAACGGTTGCAAGCTTTTTTAAAAAGTTTTTTAAAAAAATTTTAAGGTTTCAAACATTTGTTAAAGCCCATATATAGGAAAGAACTTAAAATATTTATTTTTTTTGAATTGAAAATATATTAGGAAAACGATTGCGTAAATTTGGCTCGGTTTTTCAGAAAATAAAGCAGATATTGGGAATGAAATATCTTAAATCAGAAAATCTTTAAAATTTTTTCGCTCATTTCATAAAATATCAGTGGCAACAAGTTTTGTTTGATTAAAATAATTCAAAAAAATTTTTTAAAAACGCTTGCATTTGTTTTTGAAATGCGTTATACTTAAATTAACGCAAACGTTTGCGCCTTAATTGCGCAACGTTTTATAACAAACACATGAGGTGCTATTATGAAAAAACGTCAAAGTGGTGTGTTGATGCACATCTCTTCTCTGCCAGGAGAATACGGGATTGGATCATTTGGGCAGACTGCCTATGATTTCGTTGATTTCTTGGTTCGTACGAAGCAACGTTACTGGCAAATCCTCCCTCTTGGGACAACAAGCTATGGAGATTCTCCATACCAATCATTCTCAGCCTTTGCTGGGAATACGCATTTTATCGACCTTGATATCTTGGTAGAGCAAGGCTTGCTCGAAACCAGTGATCTTAAAGGTGTTGACTTTGGTAGCGATGCATCTGAAGTTGACTATGCGAAGATTTATTACGCACGTCGTCCACTTTTAGAAAAAGCAGTTAAACGCTTCTTGGAAGTGGGTGATGTCAAAGATTTTGATAAGTTTGCTCAAGATAACCAATCTTGGCTCGAACTCTTCGCAGAGTATATGGCTATCAAAGAGCATTTTGACAATCTTGCTTGGACAGAATGGCCAGACGCAGATGCTCGTGCGCGTAAAGCTTCAGCACTTGAAAGCTACCGTGAGAAATTGGCAGACAAGTTGGTTTACCACCGTGTGACTCAATACTTCTTCTTCCAACAATGGTTGAAATTGAAAGCCTACGCTAACGACAACCACATCGAAATTGTTGGAGACATGCCTATCTACGTTGCGGAAGATTCAAGCGACATGTGGGCAAATCCACATCTCTTCAAGACAGATGCCACTGGTAAAGCAACTTGCATCGCAGGATGCCCACCAGATGAGTTTTCTGCCACTGGTCAGCTTTGGGGAAACCCAATCTATGACTGGGAAGCAATGGACAAAGACGGTTACAAATGGTGGGTTGAACGCTTGCGCGAAAGCTTCAAAATCTACGATATCGTTCGTATCGACCACTTCCGTGGTTTCGAATCTTACTGGGAAATTCCTGCTGGTTCCGATACAGCGGCACCTGGTAAATGGGTGAAAGGTCCAGGCTACAAACTCTTCGCAGCCGTTAAGGAAGAGCTTGGTGAGCTAAACATCATCGCAGAAGACCTTGGTTTCATGACAGATGAAGTCATCGAGTTGCGTGAACGCACTGGATTCCCAGGAATGAAGATTCTTCAATTTGCCTTCAATCCAGAAGACGAAAGTATCGATAGCCCACACTTGGCACCAGCTAACTCAGTTATGTACACAGGAACACATGATAACAATACGGTCCTTGGTTGGTACCGTAATGAGATCGACGATCCAACTCGCGAGTACATGGCGCGCTACACGAACCGTAAAGAGTACGAAACAGTGCCACACGCAATGCTTCGCACAGTATTTTCATCTGTTAGCTTCATGGCAATTGCAACTATGCAAGATTTGCTAGAACTAGATGAGGCGGCTCGCATGAACTTCCCATCTACTCTTGGCGGAAATTGGTCATGGCGTATGACAGCAGACCAACTCACACCAGCTGTTGAAGAAACTTTGCTTGACTTGACTACAATTTATCGCCGAATTAATGAAAATTTGGTAGAATTAAAGAAATAAGACAATATCAGGAGACACAAAAATGTTACCATTAAAAGAATTTGTACAAAAGCGTTACAATAAAACCATTGCAGAATGTAGCAATGAAGAGCTTTACCTTGCTCTTCTCAACTACAGCAAGCTTGCTAGCAGTCAAAAACCAGTCAACACTGGTAAGAAAAAAGTTTACTACATCTCAGCTGAGTTCTTGATTGGTAAACTCTTATCAAACAACTTGATTAACCTTGGTCTTTATGACGATGTGAAAAAAGAACTTGCAGCTGCAGGTAAAGAGTTAATCGAAATCGAAGAAGTAGAATTGGAACCATCACTTGGTAACGGTGGTTTGGGACGTTTGGCTGCCTGCTTTATCGACTCAATCGCTACACTTGGTTTGAATGGTGACGGTGTTGGTTTGAACTACCACTTCGGTCTTTTCCAACAAGTTCTTAAAAATAACCAACAAGAAACAATTCCAAATGCTTGGTTGACAGAGCAAAACTGGTTGGTTCGCTCAAGCCGTAGCTACCAAGTGCCATTCGCACACTTCACATTGACATCTACTCTTTACGATATCGATGTACCTGGTTACAAGACAGCTACTAAAAACCGCTTGCGTTTGTTTGACTTGGATTCAGTTGATTCTTCTATCATCGAAGATGGTATCAACTTTGACAAGACAGATATCGCTCGCAACTTGACACTCTTCCTTTACCCAGACGACAGCGACAAGCAAGGTGAATTGCTCCGTATCTTCCAACAATACTTCATGGTTTCAAACGGTGCACAATTGATCATCGACGAAGCAATCGAAAAAGGAAGCAACTTGCATGACCTTGCGGACTATGCAGTTGTACAAATCAACGATACTCACCCATCAATGGTGATTCCTGAATTGATCCGTCTTTTGACTGCACGTGGTATCGAACTTGACGAAGCGATCTCAATCGTTCGTAGCATGACTGCCTACACTAACCACACCATCCTTGCTGAAGCCCTTGAAAAATGGCCTCTTGAATTCTTGCAAGAAGTGGTTCCTCACTTGGTACCAATCATCGAAGAATTGGACCGTCGTGTGAAGGCAGAATACAAAGATCCAGCTGTCCAAATCATCGACGAGAGCGGACGTGTTCACATGGCTCACATGGATATCCACTACGGATACAGTGTTAACGGGGTAGCAGCACTCCACACTGAAATCTTGAAGAACTCTGAGTTGAAAGCCTTCTACGACCTTTACCCAGAAAAATTCAACAACAAAACGAACGGTATCACTTTCCGTCGTTGGCTCATGCATGCTAACCCACGCTTGTCTCACTACTTGGATGAGATTCTTGGTCACGGTTGGCACCATGAAGCAGATGAGCTTGAAAAACTCTTGTCATTCGAAGATAAGGCTGCTGTTAAAGAAAAATTGGAAAGCATCAAGGCTCACAACAAACGTAAATTGGCTCGTCACTTGAAAGAGCACCAAGGTGTTGAAATCAATCCAAACTCTATCTTTGACATCCAAATCAAACGTCTTCACGAGTACAAACGTCAACAAATGAACGCTTTGTATGTGATCCACAAATACCTTGACATCAAGGCTGGTAACATCCCTGCTCGTCCAATCACAGTATTCTTTGGTGGTAAAGCAGCTCCTGCCTACACCATCGCCCAAGACATCATCCACTTGATCCTTTGCTTGTCAGAAGTCATTGCAAATGACCCAGCAGTAGCTCCACACTTGCAAGTGGTTATGGTTGAAAACTACAACGTTACTGCAGCAAGCTTCCTGATTCCAGCATGTGACATCTCAGAACAAATCTCACTTGCTTCTAAAGAAGCTTCAGGTACTGGTAACATGAAATTCATGTTGAACGGAGCTTTGACTCTTGGTACTATGGACGGAGCTAACGTGGAAATCGCTGAATTGGTTGGCGACGAAAACATCTACATCTTTGGTGAAGATTCAGAAACTGTTATCGACCTTTACGCAAAAGCAGCTTACAAATCAAGCGAATTCTACGCTCGTGAAGCCATCAAACCATTGGTTGACTTCATCGTCAGCGACGCTGTTCTTGCAGTAGGCAAGAAAGAACGCTTGGAACGTCTTTACAACGAATTGATCAACAAAGACTGGTTCATGACTCTCCTTGACTTGGAAGACTACATCAAAGTCAAAGAGCAAATGCTTGCTGACTACGAAAACCGTGACGCATGGTTGGATAAAGTCATCGTTAACATTGCCAAAGCAGGATTCTTCTCATCTGACCGTACAATCGCTCAGTATAATGAAGATATCTGGCACTTGAACTAAGATACAAAATTTATACTAATCGCTTTTTTGAATGATGTGGATTTTAGCCAATCAGGTCTAAAAAGAGATAAATCATAGATACGTTGAAGTTTTAGAAATACTGCTTTTTACTGTATTTCAGTCTCATGATTCTTCGTAGTTGATGGCCTCGTATTTCTTGTATCCGCTTATAATTTGTATTATAATAGCATTGTGGTGAAGAAAGAAGGTGTTTTTATGTGGAAAAAATATTTTTCAAAATATAAATGGACTGATTTATTTTGGATACTATTTGTGGTTTTGTCATCACTCTCGATGGGGAATCGTACTCTTTTTCCACTTACCCATCAAGAAATCTCTTATCATGGGTGCTATTTGGGGATTACACTTGCCTCATTTCACTTATTATTCATTGATAAATTTGTCATTTCGAATCGAAAATAAATGGAGAGGTTAAAATTTTTTCCACTTTTCGGATAGACAGTTGAAAAATCGCGATTTAAACCCACACCTCAAGAAGAGGTGCGGGTTTTTGTCTTATCTGAAAGTTTTAATTACAGTGCTTTCCCAACTAGAATCTCTGCTTCAATGGTAATCTCTGTCAGTTGGCTCCAGTCAATCTTGGTATGGTCAACGTGAAAGAGTAAGGGCGTCATGGCAAGCAGGGCTTGGCGTTGCTCAGCCGAGATAGGTTTTGTTAAGGAAGCAATCTGACTAGATTGGATACTGAAATGTTCCTGGAAATGTTCTTTGATATCTTGGTTGGAATAATCCTTCTTTGTCAGCTGGTCCTGCACCATTTGACGGATTTCTTTGAGGTGATTTTCAGTTGGGATGACCTTGATCAAAATACCGTCTTTGGATAAAACGCGACGGAATTCCCCATAGTTGGCAGGCGAGAAGATATCAAGCAGGATATCCATGCTGGCGTCTTTTATAGGAAGACGAGCCAGGTCGCCGACAAACCAGTTGACCGCCCAGTTTGGTTCGCTCTTGGCAGCGATTTGAACGGAATCTTTTGAAATATCAAAGGCGTAAAAGGTTTTGTCAGAGTGACTTTCTTGGAGCTTGCGAGAGTAGAAACCTTCGCCACAACCGATATCCAAGACTGTTTTTGCGGATGGATTAGTTGTTAGTAAGTCCGAGATACCTTCTAAAATAGCCTGATAAAAACCAGCTTCAAGAATTTGCTGGCGGTTTTGGAAGTTTTCCTTGTCGTAGTTGGCAGATTGCTTGATTTGCGGAGCCAAGTTGACATAGCCGAATTTTGCCAGATCAAAAGAATGGCGGTTGCTACACTTGAGGCTAGACTCTACCAAGGCCAGATTTTCTTGGCAGATAGGGCAGGAAAAGGCAGTCGCAGAAGCAAAACGCTGAAGTTTGGGTTTGAGGTTTGTATTCATAGTTTAAGTGTATCAAAAGAGGCAAATGAAAGCAACTTTAGAAATAAGTAGATGGGAGATTCAGTAGAAATAAAACTAATTCTCCAATTTATAGAATAAAATTGCTTTTATATCTAAATTTCTATATAATAATGATAAGGAGGAAATAAGTATGTTAAAAGAAGTATTAACCGTTGCAAAAGTTGCGAAAAAATCATCACTCTTTTTGGGTGGTGTCGCATTTGGTACCCTTGGTTTGAAAATCTTGGCAAGTAAGGAAGCTAAAAAAGGTTATTCTAAAGCTTTGGCTAAGGCTTACAAGTTGAAAGACGGGCTAGATGCATCTGTTTCTGTTGTGAAACAACATGGAGACGATGTCTTGCAAGATGCCAAATATTTGTACGAGCAAGAGAAAAAAGAAGAGCAATTAGATAGCCTTATAGGAGAATAATATGTCTTTTAAAGTGCTACATAGAGGATACCAACATATCCGACTATCATCTTCTTTTTCACTCACCTTGGATATTCAAGACTATCTTCGTTCCTTGGCGAGAGATGAAAAGGGGATTGAGTCTATCCAGTTTTACATGGATCAACAGCACTTTACTCTACGCATAAAAGAAGGCTTTTCTGTATTAGATAATGCAGAAGCCTTTTTAAAAAGAATTGATAAAGGGAAAGTTTCTGAGTTGATGACTCTTCCCATTCGTAGAGAAGAGAGTGCTTATTCTATTGTTTCAGGTGCAGCGATTAAGCGTGTACTTTTTCGTAGTTTTGTGCCGTATCCTATTCGCTATATATGGACTTGTTATCAGGCTTTGGGTTATATTAGAGAAGCCTATCAAACACTAGCGCGTAAGGAACTAACGATGGAAGTCTTGGACTGTTCGGCGATTTTATTGTCCTTGTTTATGAACCAATCCAAGACAGCTAGCAATATCATGTTTATGCTTGATTTGGGGAATCATTTAGATCAGTGGTCTTTGAAAAAAACTGCAACAGATTTAGAACAAAGCCTTCTTGCAAAAGAGAGCGACGTATTCTTAGTACAGGGCGATACGGTTGTTAGTATCAAGAGTTCCGATGTTCAAATAGGAGATGTCTTGGTCCTATCTCAAGGAAATGAAATTCTGTTTGATGGACAAGTAGTTTCAGGTTTAGGTATGGTCAACGAAAGTTCCTTGACGGGAGAGAGTTTTCCAGTTGAAAAAAGAGAGTCTGATTTGGTTTGTGCAAATACAGTATTAGAAACTGGAGAGTTACGCATTCGTGTAACCGATAATCAGATGAACAGCCGGATTTTACAACTGATTGAGTTAATGAAGAAATCTGAAGAAAACAAGAAAACGAAACAACGCTATTTCATCAAGATGGCGGATAAGGTCGTCAAATATAATTTCTTGGGGGCTGGGCTAACTTACCTATTAACAGGTTCTTTTTCTAAGGCTATTTCTTTCCTATTAGTCGATTTCTCCTGCGCTTTGAAAATCTCTACTCCTGTAGCTTATTTGACAGCTATCAAGGAGGGGTTGAACCGTGAAATGGTGATTAAGGATGGAGATGTTTTGGAGAAATATCTGGAAGTTGATACTTTCTTGTTTGATAAGACGGGAACAATCACAACTAGCTATCCGATAGTTGAAAAGGTGTTACCTTTTGGAGACTATAGTGAGGAAGATATTCTCAGAATCAGTGCCTGTCTTGAGGAACACATTTATCATCCTATTGCTAATGCCATCGTCAAGCAAGCTGAGATAGAGGGGATTGAACATGAGGAAATGCATGGGAAACTCCAATATATCGCAAGCAAGGGGATCAAATCTCATATAGATGGCCAACCAGTTCTTATTGGGAATTATGTCTTGATGCAGGATGAGCAGATTCATATCAGTTCAGAACAAAATGCTTTAATTGAAGAGTACAAGAGTCACTACAATCTCTTATTCTTGGCTTATCAGAATGAATTGATTGGAATGTTCTGCATTCATACTCCTTTGAGAAAAGAAGCAAAAACAGCCTTGGATAAACTTAAGGCACAGGGGAAAAAATTGATTCTGGCAACAGGGGACACCTTGGTTAGGACAGAGGAATTAGTCAAAGATTTGCCCTTTGATCAGGTATATACAGACTTGAAACCTGATGGGAAATTTGAGTTAGTAGAGGAACTGCAGAAAGCAGGTCACACTATTTTGATGGTTGGAGATGGATTGAATGACTCAGCGGCTCTAACCCTATCAGATATCGGTGTGGTGATGAATGAGAGTGCAGATATTTCTAAGCAGATGAGTGATATCTTATTGTTAGATAATCGTTTGGATTTCTTCCAAGAGTTGGATTCGCTATCATCATCTTTGCAAACACTCATTAAGAAGAATATTCAAGATACCGTTGTCGTAAATAGTAGTTTGATTGGCTTTGGCTTGTTTAACTGGCTCAGTCCTTCAAATCTCTCTATCTTACATAATCTAACAACCTTACGCATTGTACTGCGTAGCCTGTCTATTAAGGGATAGGTGGGGACTATTCACAGCAAAAAGGAGTTACCTTTCTCGAGGGTAACTCCTTTGTTTATAGGTAAATGTTGAACAATTTAGTAAGTCAATACGAAGTATTTTTTCTTCCCGCGGCGGATAACAGTTAGTTCGTTTTCTAACTTATCTGCACCACTCAAGACATAGTCAAGGTCTTGAATGCGGTCGCCGTTGACGTAGATAGCTCCATTTTGAACATCTTCACGGGCTTGGCGTTTTGAGTTAACAACACCAGATGACACAAGGAGTTCTACGATATTGTGGTTTTCGTCTGCTTGTACTTGGTAGTTTGGCACTCCACGAAGTCCTTGTTTGAGTTCTTTAACAGAAAGATTTTTGATGTTTCCTGCAAAGAGTTGCTCAGTGATGTTAAGTGCTTCTTTGTAGGCTTCTTCTCCATGGACAAGTGTTACGACTTCACGAGCCAAGACTTTTTGAGCCAAGCGTTCGTGTGGCGCAGCCTCAAACTGTTTGCGGATGTCTTCAATCTCATCAAGTGACAAGAAAGTAAAGATTTTCAAGAAGCGAACAGCATCGGCATCCATAACATTCATCCAGAATTGGTACATTTCGTATGGAGAAGTCTTTTCAGGGTTGAGCCAAACAGCGTTTCCTTCAGATTTACCAAATTTCTTACCAGTTGCGTCTGTAATGAGTGGGACAGTGATGACGTGACCAGTCTTGTCAGCCTTACGACGAAGCAATTCGGTACCAGCTGTCATATTTCCCCACTGGTCAGAACCACCGATTTGTAGGGTTACGTTGTGCTCTTGGTTAAGGACGTAGAAGTCATATCCTTGCATGATTTGGTAAGCAAACTCAGTGTAAGAAATCCCTGTCTCTATCCGTTTTTTAACAGACTCCTTACTCATCATGTAGTTGACAGTGAAGTATTTTCCGACGTCACGGAGGAAGTCAATGAAGCTGATGCTGCCAAACCAGTCGTAGTTGTTGACCATGACAGCCTTATTTTCGCCATTTTCAAAGTCAAGAAAACGAGAAAGTTGTCCTTGGATAGACTTGACCCAGCCCTCTACTGTGTCTTTTGTTTGGAGACTACGCTCAGCATCTTTGAAGGACGGATCTCCGATGAGACCTGTAGCACCGCCAACGAGCGCATAAGGTTTGTGACCTGCTAATTGCAAACGACGACTGGTCAAGATTGCGACAAGGTGACCTAGGTGAAGGCTGTCAGCAGTTGGGTCGTAGCCAGTATAATAAGAAACTTGACCTTCTTCTAGGGCTTTACGCAAAGCTTCTTCATCAGTCGTTTGAAAAATCAAACCACGCTCTTTTAGCTCATCAAAAATGTGCATGTGTCTTTTCTCCTTTATAAAATATTGTTTCTACCTATTGTATCACAAACTCGGACAATAGCCTAGTGGAATAGGGAAGAAAGTGGCTATTTTATTGAAAGTTTCCCTTTTATGGTATAATAGAGAAAGCGAGGACATTCATGAAAGAAAGAATTAATGAATTAAAAACAAACATGCTGCATTTTTTCCAGCAACTAACTGCCAAATGGAAGAAAAGACTAGCAGAAAAACTAGCTAATAAGAAAACCAGTAAAAAGGGGACCTCTTCTGACAAAGTTAGAAGGGCAGGGTCTATTTTTGCTAAGGTTTTGAGTGGGTTTAAAATAGTTTTTAACACTCTCTTTATCCTAGGTTTTATCGGTGGACTGTTTAGCGCTGGTGTGGCTATGGGTTATGGAGTCGCTCTATTTGACAAGGCCCAGGTCCCTCAAGCAGAAGAGTTGGTCAAGCAAGTGAAGGATATTGCCTCCATCTCAGAAATCACTTATTCTGACGGCAGTACCATTGCCTCGATCGAGGGTGATTTGTTGCGCACTTCAGTCGCTTCAGATGCTATATCAGATAACCTTAAGAAAGCCATTGTTGCGACAGAGGACGAGCATTTCAATGAACACAAGGGAGTTGTGCCTAAGGCCGTTATTCGTGCGACCTTGGGAACCTTTGTCGGTCTAGGTTCGTCTAGTGGTGGTTCGACCTTGACCCAGCAGGTCATCAAGCAGCAAGTGGTGGGGGATGCTCCAACTCTAGCTCGTAAGGCCAAAGAGATTATTGATGCTCTAGCTTTAGAACGGGCCATGGGTAAGGATGAGATCTTGACAACCTACCTTAACATAGCTCCTTTTGGTCGCAATCATAAAGGCCAAAATATTGCAGGTGCCCAGCAGGCTGCAGAAGGAATCTTTGGGGTCAATGCTTCGGATTTAACGGTACCTCAAGCTGCCTTTATCGCAGGGTTGCCACAGAGTCCAATCAGTTATTCTCCTTATGAATCTGATGGTAGCATGAAGAGTGATGAGGACATGGCTTTGGGGATTAAGCGTGCCAAGGATGTACTCTACAATATGTATCGGACAGGAGCTCTAAGTCAGGAAGACTACGATAAGTACAAAGATTATGACTTTAAGAAAGATTTCCTACCATCCGGTAGTGTTAGTGGTACTTCGCGTGACTATCTCTACTATGCAACCTTGGCAGAAGCTACTGACCGCATGTACGACTACCTCGTCCAACGAGATAATGTCTCTGCGCAAGAATTAAAGAATGAGTCCATTCAGAAATCCTATCGTGATTTAGCCGCTAAGGAAATTGAAAATGGTGGATATAAAATTACGACAACTATCAATAAAAATGTTCATGCTGCGATGCAAAATGCGGTTGCGACCTACGGCTATCTGCTAGATGATTCGACAGGCCAGCCTGAGGTGGGGAATGTCCTCATGGACAACCAAACGGGAGCTATCCTTGGATTTGTTGGTGGTCGTAATTATCAAGAAAATCAGAACAATCACGCTATCGATACCAAGCGTTCTCCAGCTTCAACCACGAAACCTATATTGGCCTATGGTATCGCTATTGACCAAGGTTTGATGGGGAGTGCAAGTATTTTATCAAACTATCCTACCAACTTCTCAAACGGGAATCCCATCATGTATGTCAATAGTCCTGGTACGGGCATGATGACATTGGGAGAAGCTCTTAACTACTCATGGAATATCCCAGCCTACTGGACGTATCGTACGCTTCGAGAGAAGGGTGTTGATGTCAAAGGATATATGGAAAAAATGGGTTACGAAATCCCAGAATATGGGATTGAAAGTTTACCGATGGGTGGGGGGATTGACGTTACAGTTGCCCAGCATACCAACGGGTATCAAACTCTGGCCAACAATGGAGTTTACCATAAGAAACATATGATCGCGAAGATCGAGTCAACGGATGGCCGATTGGTATACGAGCACAAGGATGAGCCTGTCCAAGTTTATTCAAAAGCGACAGCAACCATTATGCAAAGTCTCCTTCGGGATGTTATCTCGTCTCGGATTACTTCAAGTTTCCAGACGGATTTGACGACTATTAATCCATCCCTAGCTCGTGCTGACTGGATCGGAAAAACTGGTACGACCAATGAAGATGAAAATATGTGGCTCATGCTTTCTACACCTCGCTTGACTTTGGGTGGCTGGTTAGGTCACGATGATAACCGACCACTAGCCAAAGGAGCAGGCCACTACCGTAATGCCAACTATATGGCCCACTTGGTCAATGCTATCCAACAAGCTGAGCCTGGAATATGGGGGAATGAGCGCTTTAATCTGGATCCAAGTGTGACCAAGTCACAAGTTCTCCGATCTACAGGGCAAAAACCAGGCAAGGTTTCCATCAATGGAAAAGAAATAGAAGTTTCTGGATCAACAGTAACGAGCTACTGGGCGACTAAAGAAGGCGCCCCAGTGACCACCTATCGCTTTGCTATTGGAGGAAGCGATGCAGATTATCTGAACGCATGGAAGAATATTCTAGGAAGCATTCCAGCAGTGACTCCTCCAAGCTCAAGTTCAAGCAGTAGCTCTGGAAGTTCAAGTTCGAGTGGCAATACTCAAAGTGGTTCATCAGGACGTTCACGTCTATTTAATCGTTAAAAAAGAGTAGTGGCAAGGTTAGTAATTTCTCCTTGTTGCTACTTTTTTCTTTGTTGGTTTCGTGTTACAATAATAATATGAATCATTATCAGAAAAAGATTGTTAAGGGGACAGTATACTCGCTACTCTCAGGCCTAATCTGGGGGATTTGTGGGATTTTAGGAGAGTATTTTTTCACTCATTATCCAGTGTCTTCTGGATGGATTACTTCTATGCGTTTACTAGTGGCAGGGAGTTTGGTTTTAGGTTTATCTGCTTTTCAGTTGCGTAGCCGCTTGTTGGACATCTGGCGTGATAAGAAAAATTATCTACCTTTTTTAGCCTATGCTATTCTAGGTATTTTTTCTGTGCAGTTTTTCTTCTATCTCTGCGTTGAGTATTCCAATGCGACGACGGCGACCATTTTGCAATTTATCAGCCCAGTTTTTATCCTGTTTTACAATCGAATCATTTACCAGAAGAAGGCTTCGATTACAGCTGTTTTTTATGTTTTGATTGCCATGCTAGGTGTTTTTTTGATGGCTACGAAAGGGGATTTGTCCCAATTATCCATGACTCCTTTGGCTCTAGTGACAGGTTTGCTCAGTGCAGTAGGGGTCATGTTTAATGTTATCCTTCCCCAACGCTTTGCACGGCGCTACGGATTTGTTCCGACTGTTGGTTGGGGGATGATTCTGGCAGGGCTCTTTAGTAATTTCCTCTACCCTATTTATCAGATAAGTTTTCAAGTGGATCTGGTAAGCGTGCTGATTTGTCTGACGATTGCCGTGTTTGGTACTGCTTTTGCCTTCTTCCTATCTATGAAGGCTGTGTCCCTCGTTTCCCCGCTGGTTGTATCGGTGGTGAGTGCCAGCGAACCGCTCTCTTCAGCTTTATTAAGTGTTCTTTTTCTGGGATTGGTTATGGATGGTTTTTTGGCCTTGGCTATGGTGTTGATTATCGTTCCGATGATTTTCTTATCTGTAGAAGAAGCAAAACAAGCCCAGCAAAGATAATTATTTGATAGTTGAGGCTTCAAATTTGAAGCCTTTTTTGGTAGAATAGGTATCATTATAACGAACCAGGAGGCACCTATGACTGCTACAAAAATGAACGCTCAAGAAATTATCCAATTTATCGCCAATGCTGAAAAGAAAACCAGTGTCAAAGTAACCTTTGAAGGCCAACTCGCAACTGCTGTCCCTAGCTCTGTTGTCAAACTAGGCAATGTTCTTTTTGGAGATTGGAAGGATATCGCTCCGCTTCTTGAAGGTTTAGTAGAAAATCAAGATTATGTTGTCGAGCAAGATGCTCGTAATTCTGCAGTTCCTTTGTTAGATAAGCGTGCTATCAATGCTCGTATCGAGCCAGGTGCTATTATCCGTGACCAGGTTGAAATTGGTGACAATGCTGTTATCATGATGGGAGCTGTTATCAATATCGGTGCTGAAATCGGTGCTGGAACCATGATTGACATGGGTGCCATCCTTGGTGGCCGTGCTATCGTTGGGAAAAACAGTCACGTTGGTGCAGGTGCAGTTTTGGCAGGTGTGATTGAGCCAGCTAGTGCTGAACCAGTCCGTGTTGGAGACAATGTTCTTATCGGTGCCAATGCAGTGGTGATCGAAGGAGTTCAAATCGGCAGTGGTTCAGTTGTTGCAGCAGGAGCTATTGTTACCCAAGATGTCCCAGAAAATGTAGTGGTAGCAGGCGTTCCGGCTCGTATCATCAAAGAAATTGATGCCCAAACCCAACAAAAAACAGCGCTTGAGGATGCGCTTCGTACCTTGTAATTGTAAAAGTAAAAAAGAGGCGGAACCCTTTTTCCAGCCTCTTTCTGCTATATAGGAGGATAGATAGATGTTAGATTTGATTCAGACTCGACGAGATTTGCACCAGATTCCAGAGATTGGCTTGGAGGAGTTCAAGACACAGGCTTATTTGTTGGCTGTGATTGAGAAATTGACTTCGGGTAAGGACTTTGTTCAAGTTCGTACGTGGCGGACAGGGATTTTGGTCTATTTGCAGGGAAGCCAGCCGAAGCGGACCATTGGTTGGCGGACAGATATTGATGGCCTGCCTATTGTCGAACAAACGGGACTGCCTTTCGCTTCTCGGCACCAAGGTCACATGCATGCTTGTGGCCATGATTTTCATATGACTATTGCCTTAGGCTGTCTCGAACGCGCCCTTGAGGAGCAACCCAAGAATAATTTGCTCTTCCTATTTCAGCCTGCTGAAGAAAATGAAGCTGGTGGGATGCTCATGTATGAGGATGGTGCTTTTGGAGACTGGTTGCCAGACCAGTTTTATGGACTCCATGTTCGTCCGGATCTGAAGGTCGGCCAGATTGCGACCAATACACACACTCTCTTTGCAGGGACTTGTGAGGTGAAGATTCGTTTCAAAGGAAAAGGAGGACACGCAGCCTTTCCACATGAAGCCAATGACGCCTTAGTGGCCGCTAGTTACTTTGTGACCCAGGTACAGTCAGTTGTCAGCCGCAATGTCAATCCAATCGAAGGAGCAGTGGTGACCTTTGGAGTGTTCCAAGCTGGAACAACCAACAATGTACATTACAGACACAGCCTTTCT
>NZ_GL732470.1:19250-22086 GCF_000187645.1 Streptococcus sp. C300 | reverse complement strand
GTGGGATGCTCATGTATGAGGATGGTGCTTTTGGAGACTGGTTGCCAGACCAGTTTTATGGACTCCATGTTCGTCCGGATCTGAAGGTCGGCCAGATTGCGACCAATACACACACTCTCTTTGCAGGGACTTGTGAGGTGAAGATTCGTTTCAAAGGAAAAGGAGGACACGCAGCCTTTCCACATGAAGCCAATGACGCCTTAGTGGCCGCTAGTTACTTTGTGACCCAGGTACAGTCAGTTGTCAGCCGCAATGTCAATCCAATCGAAGGAGCAGTGGTGACCTTTGGAGTGTTCCAAGCTGGAACAACCAACAATGTCATTACAGACACAGCCTTTCTACATGGCACCATTCGAGCTTTGACTCAGGACATGAGCCTCTTGGTGCAAAAGAGAGTGAAAACTGTCGCAGAAGGAGTTGCGGCAGCTTTTGGTATGGAAGTCGAAGTCGAACTCAAACAAGGAGGTTACCTGCCTGTTGAGAACAATCCAGCCTTGGCGCGTGAACTGATGACCTTCTTTGAGGAAAAAGAAGGAATCGAGTTGATTGATATCGAGCCTGCTATGACAGGTGAAGATTTTGGTTATCTCCTTTCGAAGGTAGACGGAGTTATGTTTTGGTTAGGTATCGATAGTTCTTATGCCCTTCATCACCCTCAGATGAGCCCCAAGGAAGAAGCCTTAGCCATTGGGGTGGATGCGGTCTCTAGCTTTCTCCAAAAGAAGGCAGCAGAGTAGAGGGCTTGTCTATGAAATCGGAATTGCGCAAGCAAGTCTTGCAAGAAATGAAGTCTATCCCTCAGAAGCAAAAAATTGCTATGGATCAAGCCTTAACAGAACGATTTTTGAATCATCCTTTTTACCAAGAAGCCAAGGTCATCGCAACCTACCTTTCTTTTTCGCATGAGTTTCAAACGCAGGAACTGATCGACCAGGCGCTGAAGGACGGCAAAAAGGTTTTGATACCCAAAACCTATCCCAAGGGTCGCATGGAGTTTGTGGTCTACGATCCGCAGCAGTTAAAAAAAACTTCCTTTGGTTTACTGGAGCCCCAAGGGGACTTGGAAGTGGTGGATACCTCCCGGATTGATCTGATTCATGTTCCGGGCTTGGCTTTTACGACAGAGGGTTATCGGATTGGATATGGCGGAGGCTATTACGACCGCTATCTGGAGAATTTTGCTGGTCAGACCATGAGTACAATCTATCCTTGTCAAATCCAGAATTTCAACTCGGAAGACCATGATATTCCCGTTCAGGAGGTGCTAATCTATGAAGGAAATCTTTGATAAACGTTACCCTGTTACTAGTTTTTTCCTCCTAGTAACAGCTTTGGTATTTCTCTTGATGCTGATTACTACAGGCATCAACTTTGATCGGGTAAAAACTCTGTTTCAGTTTGGAGCTATGTATGGACCGATCATTCGCCTGTTCCCAGAGCAGATGTGGCGCCTTTTTTCGGCTATATTTGTGCACATAGGCTGGGAGCATTTCATTGTCAATATGCTTTCTCTCTACTTTCTTGGACGACAGGTGGAGGAGATTTTCGGCTCTAAGCAGTTCTTCTTTCTCTATCTCTTATCAGGAATGATGGGCAATCTCTTTGTGTTTGCTTTTACACCGAAAGTCCTTGCAGCAGGAGCATCCACTTCTCTTTACGGACTATTTGCTGCGATTATCGTTTTGCGCTACGCGACTCGCAGCCCCTATATCCAGCAGTTAGGGCAATCCTACCTGATGCTTTTTGTGATAAATATCATTGGAAGTATTCTGATTCCAGGAATCAGCCTAGCTGGGCATATCGGAGGTGCAGTAGGCGGTGCCTTTCTAGCAGTCATCTTCCCAGTCAAATGGGAGAGAAGGATGTACAGTACTAGCCAGCGAATCGGAGCAACTGTACTTTTTATCGCACTAGCCGTTTTCCTTTTCTACAAAGGAATGAGTTATGTGTAGAGTTGTAATAGTTAAAAAGCTACTCATTTTTTGAGTAGCTTTTTAACTATTACAAACAACACAGCTCTAAAACCGTTATCTGATGCTGCTGAATAGGTTTGTCGTTTTGGAACCATTCGAAACAACACAGCTCTAAAACCTTTGATATTTTCAAGAATTTAACCAACGGGTTTTGGAACCATTCGAAACAACACAGCTCTAAAACTGATAACGAATCACTAATGGTTGAAAAAGTGTTTTGGAACCATTCGAAACAACACAGCTCTAAAACCGCTCGAAACTATACATAGAAGAACTTATAGTTTTGGAACCATTCGAAACAACACAGCTCTAAAACCCTAATAACTCGTCATGTACCGGAATCATTGTTTTGGAACCATTCGAAACAACACAGCTCTAAAACTATCTGTTCCTTGCTCATTATTAATAGCAAGTTTTGGAACCATTCGAAACAACACAGCTCTAAAACCAATCTTCACAATCTAACTTATTGTTCATTGTTTTGGAACCATTCGAAACAACACAGCTCTAAAACTGGTCGTTGACAATAGCAAGTCCACCAGGGGTTTTGGAACCATTCGAAACAACACAGCTCTAAAACTTGAGTGAACAATCGATTAGCGTTATGAGTCGTTTTGGAACCATTCGAAACAACACAGCTCTAAAACATGGGCAGAAAGGTGCTATCAACAAAGTTAGTTTTGGAACCATTCGAAACAACACAGCTCTAAAACTAAATGCTTTTTACAACATATGTAAATTTTGTTTTGGAACCATTCGAAACAACACAGCTCTAAAACTAACAGCGATGAAAGGGATAGTAGATGAAAGTTTTGGAACCATTCGAAACAACACAGCTCTAAAACCTGGTGAGGTCGGTATCG
>NZ_GL732470.1:0-19051 GCF_000187645.1 Streptococcus sp. C300 | reverse complement strand
GCTTTTTACAACATATGTAAATTTGTTTTGGAACCATTCGAAACAACACAGCTCTAAAACTAACAGCGATGAAAGGGATAGTAGATGAAAGTTTTGGAACCATTCGAAACAACACAGCTCTAAAACCTGGTGAGGTCGGTATCGAAATTGAATGGCGTTTTGGAACCATTCGAAACAACACAGCTCTAAAACTCCAGAGTTTCACATCGTCTAATCAAATCCGGTTTTGGAACCATTCGAAACAACACAGCTCTAAAACCTGGTGAGGTCGGTATCGAAATTGAATGGCGTTTTGGAACCATTCGAAACAACACAGCTCTAAAACATTCTGTAACATTAACAGTAAACATTTGTTGTTTTGGAACCATTCGAAACAACACAGCTCTAAAACATTACCTGAACCCTAAAGGACGTAAGCACTAGTTTTGGAACCATTCGAAACAACACAGCTCTAAAACTGACACCATCTTTATCAGTCCCACCCTGCTGTTTTGGAACCATTCGAAACAACACAGCTCTAAAACAATAGCTCCAAGGTTCACCAATGTGGAAAAGTTTTGGAACCATTCGAAACAACACAGCTCTAAAACTATCTGAAATTCATTGTTAGCAACGCTTTCGTTTTGGAACCATTCGAAACAACACAGCTCTAAAACAAGGAGGCTCCCTATGAGCATGAAGTTTAAGTTTTGGAACCATTCGAAACAACACAGCTCTAAAACATCAATGCGTGGCATGACCACGGTAAGCACGTTTTGGAACCATTCGAAACAACACAGCTCTAAAACAGGAGGTTTTATGATTCGTTTCTCAGTATTGTTTTGGAACCATTCGAAACAACACAGCTCTAAAACCGGTTGTGGTTGCTGGTAGCTTGCTTGTGTGTTTTGGAACCATTCGAAACAACACAGCTCTAAAACTTATTCGGGGTGGTTAATTGTACCACCTTAGTTTTGGAACCATTCGAAACAACACAGCTCTAAAACATGACGCTGAACGAACGTCCTTTTCAAAGTGTTTTGGAACCATTCGAAACAACACAGCTCTAAAACATACGGACATCCACCCAATCTCCTGTAAATGTTTTGGAACCATTCGAAACAACACAGCTCTAAAACGAATCCATTCATCCAAACCACCAGCGGTTTGTTTTGGAACCATTCGAAACAACACAGCTCTAAAACTTGCTTATCAATAGTTGAGTTTTTGCTTATGTTTTGGAACCATTCGAAACAACACAGCTCTAAAACAAAGTCGACAAGCCTTACTTGAATGATTTAGTTTTGGAACCATTCGAAACAACACAGCTCTAAAACCGACTTGTGGCACAAATAACTTCATGCGACGTTTTGGAACCATTCGAAACAACACAGCTCTAAAACAATTCGTCATCTACCAAAGCTGCTTTTTGAGTTTTGGAACCATTCGAAACAACACAGCTCTAAAACAAGCGAATGGTCGTTTGGGGTTCACAGCTCGTTTTGGAACCATTCGAAACAACACAGCTCTAAAACAGGGTCACTGGGCTCTCTAAAATCACTTTAGTTTTGGAACCATTCGAAACAACACAGCTCTAAAACATTACCGCCCTGTACCCCTATTGTGATAGCGTTTTGGAACCATTCGAAACAACACAGCTCTAAAACCCATTCCATAAAAGTCAGATAAGAATTTTTGTTTTGGAACCATTCGAAACAACACAGCTCTAAAACAGGGTGGATGTGGTCAAGCTACAAGCTATGGTTTTGGAACCATTCGAAACAACACAGCTCTAAAACAGTAACCGCTGACTTTGGTACAGGAGAGCTGGTTTTGGAACCATTCGAAACAACACAGCTCTAAAACCTCGTAGAAAAATTTTTCTCACGAAATTTCGTAATCGCGCCATTCGTCCCAGCCAGACTCCAGCTCGTTAGGTTCCAATTGTTACTCTTATTATACCATATTTTCGGGGTTCAAGAAATAGTCTTGATCCAGCACATACTGCGGAAAATCATAGACTTTTCGAGGTTCGACAAATAAAACCCTTAGTTGATTTAGTTGGATATACTCTATCAGATTTACTAACTCATCCTTTGATAGATAGGCGGATGCATTGATAAAAATAAGGAGTTTCTTTTTAGAAAGATATTTAAAAACTTGGACAATCTCTAGCATCTTTTCGAAAGGTGTATCACTTAGGGTTTCGACTTTGACACCAAGTGCATCGATTAACTCTAGAATGGTAATTTCATCATACTCTAGGTCTAACTCGTTTTCCAAACATTCAAATGCTAGCAATTCTGTAATCGTAGCAACCAACTTTTCAATCATGGACTTGACTTCGGGTTTGTCATTGAGCTGATTTTCTAAATCAGCATGTATCAGCTTGAGCATGGCAGGTGAGTTTAGATTGTATCCTAAGACATCCGTTATCACTAGTAATTCAGATTCTTTCAGAGCTTTTAGATTTCTATCAAACAACTTTAATTCTCCATCATCAGTGTACTGGTAGAACTGCTTGACGATAGTTGAAAAGGTAAACTGGTCTTCCAACACTAAAAAGGTTGCATTTTCAATAGCTAATGGTTCGTCTAATAGCGGAAAATTAATCTTCATCTCTAGGCTCCTCTCCTAGAAAAACCAAACGTGCGTCGGAGTTTGCTACGCTGGTATTTCGCTCGCCATTTAAGTAAATCATACGAGAAAA
Source organism: Streptococcus sp. C300 (assembly GCF_000187645.1). GTDB lineage: Bacteria > Bacillota > Bacilli > Lactobacillales > Streptococcaceae > Streptococcus > Streptococcus oralis_CQ. The sequence continues at coordinate 16,362 of NZ_GL732470.1, read as the reverse complement.
CTGCTTTTCTGTAACGGTTAAGAGAGTAATGTTTCCTTTTTTAGGATTATGAGTCTTGAGTCGCTCAATCATGGCGTTATTAGCAGAGTTGTTGAGCAAGAGCTTGCTATAGATGGAGAATTGGTGCATAATAAATCCCTCATCTATGAGGAACTTGCGAAATTTCCGATAGGCCTTGCGTTCCTCTACGGTATCAACGGGCATATCAAACATTAAAATCATACGCATATATCGATAACTCATATCCTAAACTCAGGAACTCCTTTCTCTGGTTGATTGAGAGCTTGGATAACTTTCTTAGTATAGTCGCTGACGATATTGGACAGGTACATATCTTTGCCATTGTAGTGGAAGGTGTCTGAGAAAATAGTAAAAAGCTCTCGTTTGATTTTGACAAAAGAACTGTTTCGATTTTCATAGACGATTCTGTCAATAATCGGACGGAAAGGCTCCATAATATCGCTAGCGAGGTTGAATTGATTAAACTGATTAGCATGTTTCAATCCAAACTGAGTCATACAACCAGACAACACAATTTCACGCGCAAACATACTCAAAATTAAGGTGTAACCATAGTCCAAGGCAGCATTGACATCATTATCTTGTTCACGGCTAAAATCGTTTCCAAACAAGGTGTTAAAATAAATCCGAGCAGCATGACCCTCACGATTGCTAGGATCAAATAAATCCAACCCATGATAGAGATCGATGACTGACTGGCTCTTTTCCAGAAAACCACAACTCCCCAGATAAAAAGCCTGATTGAGAATCTTTTGTGCAATGATGGTTGTCCAGATTTCCGCCTTTACATCTTCATTCCAAGCAATTTGCCGAGAGAGTTGCAAACTGGAATCGTGACGACCGTAGTAGGGCATTAGGTATGCCGTTGGCAAGCGTTTGTCATCACAAAAGATGACTAGAATATTTTCATCCACCAAACGTTTAATCAGCATAGTGGAGAGAACGATATCCGTCGTCTCTAAAAGTAGGATGTCCACCTCGGACAGGTGAATCAACTCTGTCCGAGAGGCATCTTTAAAAATCAAGTGATTGTTCTTGTAGGAGAGCTTAGAGTGCGTATTGACAACAACGGTTCTCCATCCCATTAGTCTTCTCCTAGTTTGCTTAAGTCAATCCGAGTCTCGTAAAGACCAGTGATGGATTGGTGGATGAGGGTGGATTCTATTATTTTTTTCACCATTTTATCGCTGTCAGTGAATTGCCATCTTTTTATAGGTAATGATAACGTATCATCGAATATTATTTTTTTCTGTCCAGCATTAATATTAGTAAAAGATAAAGTGGTGATGACCCTATTCATAATATTTCTACATTCCTCAATAGTTTGGTTATTGGTTAAAATAAGCTCATCATACTGTTTTTTATTAACCAAGTCTGTTGCTAACATAAATTCTAGAAATTGATTCCAAATTGATTGTATAAGTTGTTGATTGTTTTTTAACAAGCTATCGTGCTCATTTTTATCCAAAGTGGTATATTGAGAAATCAGTTTCATTTGTTTAGTAGTGACAAAAATCTGATTTGCACGTTTCAATTCTTGATTGCTAACTATAAATCTCCTATAGGTTCCGTATTTATGTTTAAATTCCAATACAGTATACTTAACTAATTTTATTACATGTGAAACATTGTTGATTCCTAGATTTCTTAAATATAAATTAGGGTCTCTTTCAAATTCTAATTTAGTAAGCACTGGAATGCCGACCATTGTGTTTTTAATTTTATTATTTTGCTTGTATGTTACCAGAACGGAATAAGCGATTGTAGGTCTTGCATAACCGCCATACTTTTCAGGTGATAGACCGGATTTGATTGGGATTAGTTTACTTGCGTCAACTACTTTTTTCTTGGACACAATATTATTATCAAACAGACCTCCATTTTGTCCAACGGTTTGTTCTTCTGTCTTCTTCACAATATTCACCTGCGGAAGTGAAAGAACTTTTTTGATTGTAGCGAAATCTTTTTCCTTATTCCAAGCGATTTCTCCAGTGTCTTTAGAGTATTCGATATTTTCTCTTTTTACGATGGTTCCGTCTGCGTAATGCACCTCTTCTTTAAAGAAGTTCAACAAGTTTGAGTAGAAGAAATACTTTTCAGTTGCTTTTTCGACTTCTTTAGGATCTTTGGATCTTGAGATGTATCTCTTAAGATCGTACTTTTGATAGTCACCATAAACGAATTCAGGCTCTAGTTTAGGATATTTCTTAAGGATGGCCTTAGCAACCACTGCATTTAAATAGGCATCATGCGCGTGGTGGTAGTCATTGATTTCCCGCACCTTGTATAACCCAAATTCTTTACGGAAGTTGGAAACCATGTTGGATTTCAAAGTGATGATTTTGACATTACGGTTCTTCTTATTCTTCTCAGTCACTTCTTTATTGAACCGAGCATCCAAGATCTGAGCAACATGTTTTGTGATTTGGCGTGTTTCAACTAGTTGGCGTTTGATAAAGCCAACTTTATCAAGCTCATTTAGCCCGCCTCGCTCTCGCTCTGCTTTGGTTAGATTATTATATTTACGTTCTGAAATCAATTTAGAATCCAATAATTGTTGCCAAAAAGCTTTCATCTTTTCAACTACTTCAAGACTAGGAACATTATCGGATTTCCCACGATTATCCTTTGAACTCGTCAAGACACGGTTATCAAGAGAATCATCCTTGATAAAGGCCTGTGGGATGATGTGGTCAATGTCATAGCTGCTCAGTTGGTTGATATTAAGAGCTTCTCCAGTATACATATCCTTCCCATTTTGGAGATAGTAAAGGAAGAGACGGTCATTTTGAAGTTGAATATTATCTGTTGGATTCTCTTTTAATATGTTTGAATCAAGTCCAGAAGCTAAATTTTTTAATGAATCTTCAATGCGCTTATATCTCTGTTGGGAATTCTTTTTCCCTCTGGCAGTAGTCTGATTTTCTCGTGCCATTTCAATCACAATAGACTCGGGAGCATGGCCCATAACCTTGACAAGTTCATCAACAATCTTAATACTTTGTAAAATTCCCTTTTTGATGGCAGGACTTCCAGGAAGATTTTGAACAACTTGTCGTAAATTATCTGTGTCACCCACAACTTGTGCTTTTTGGATAATTTCAGTGAAAGAAAGTTCATCATCTTTTATTAACTGCATAAAGTTACGATTGCTCTTGCCATCATCCATCAAGTAGTCAAGAATAGTTTTCCCCGTTTGTTTATCCCTGATACCGTCAATCAATTTGGCAGAGAGTTTACCCCAACCAGTGTAATGTTTACGAGACAGTGCCTTAATCACTTTCTCATCAAATATAGAATTATATTGAGCAAGTCGTTGCTTAATCATTTCTCGATCTTCAAAAATTGTGAGAGTATGGATAACATTTTCAAGAATATCTCCATTTTTAGGATCATCCATAAATTCTTTATCTCTGATAATTTTTAGTATGTCATGATAAGTGGATAGACTAGCGTTAAATTGTTTTTCAATTCCTTTTAGTTCGATTCCATCGTAGTTATCAATCTTTTGTAAACAATCGATGATATCATCTTCAGTTACTTTTCTTTTCTTTTTGAATAATTGATTGATAATTTTCTTTTTCTGTCCACTGTCAAGGAATTGATAGTCTCTCATTCCTTCTGCAATAAACTTTACTTTTGTTAATTCATTATAGACAGCAAATGTTTCATACAAGAGACTGTGTTTAGGCAAAACTTTTTCTTCTGGCAGATACAAGTCATAGTTAGTCATCTTATTGATGAAGTCTTCCGCAGAGCTTGCTTTATCAACGATTTCTTCAAAATTCCAAGGTCGGATTGCTTGGTCGGAATTTCGAGTAAGCCAAGCAAAATCACGATTGCCACGAGCCAATGGACCAACGTGGTAAGGAATACGGAAGGTCAAGATTTTCTCTATCTTTTCTTTATTTTCCTTCAGGAATGGATAATGTTCTCCTTGTCGACGGAGAATGGTATTCATTTCTTGAAGATGAATTTGATGAGGAATAGAACCATTATCAAAGGTGCGTTGTTTTCTCAAGAAAACTTCACGTTCGATTTTATCAAGGAAATAATCTGCTCCGTCGAATTTAGAGAGAAGATTTTTGATATATTTGTAAAATGCTTCTTGTGTGGTCTTACCATCGATATATCCAGCATACCCATCTTTTGATTGGTCAGAAAAAACTTCAACATATTTTTCTGGAAGATTGGTTTTGATGAATTGTTTTAAAACTGCCAAGTCTTTTTGGTGATTTTCATAGCGCTCAATCATAGATGCTGACAGTGGAGCCTTGGTTGAAGGATCTGTGACAGTCAAAATGCCTGACAGAAGAATCGCATCATAGAGTTTTTTAGCGGCCACGAAAAGGTCTGCAAAGTCATCTCCAATTTGTTCGAGCAAGTTTTCCAAATCCTCATCATAGGTATCTTTAGAGAATTGTAGTGGAGCTTTTTCTTCTAAGTCAAAATGTTTTTTAAAATCAGCCTGATTTCCTACAATTAACTTGAGAAATTCGGAAAACAAACCAGTGGACTTTTCATCAGGAAAGAGTTTTAGAACGCGCTCTCTCTTTGCAGATTTACTAATTTTATCGGTAAAAATTGTTTCTACTTGTGCGTTTTGCCCACTAAGTGAACTTCCTTCAAAGGTGTTGTCGTAAATGCTTATAAACTCGTTAAAGATTTTTTGAATATCATTATTTTTTATATCGAAAGCTTCTTCATATAAAAAATGCCCACGGTATTTAATCATATGAGCTAATACTAGATAGATCAAGCGCAAGTCAGCTTTTTCTTTCGAATCAGCCAGTTGCTTTCTCAAATGATAGATAGTTGGAAATTGCTTATGGTATTCTTTTTCTTCTACCAAGGTAGCAAAAATAGGGTATTTACTCCCTCTTTTATCCTCAGGAATTAAAAAGGAGTCATCCAATCGATGAAAGAAACTACTATCTACCTTGCTCATTTCCTCAGCAAAGATTTCTTGAAGATAGCGAAGACGATTTTTCCGGCGAGTATAGCGACGACGTGCAGTTCGTTTAAGGCGTCTAGCCTCAGCAGTAGTTCCCTCATCAAACAATAGAGCCCCGATGAGATTTTTCTTGATAAATCGTTTATCGGTATTACCCAGAACTTTCATCTTTTTCGATGGGACTTTATAATCGTCAGTGATAACGCTCCATCCGACGCTGTTAGTACCAATATCAAGTCCGATAGAGTAAGGTTTATTGTTCATTTAGTGTTCTCCTTTGAGTTATACTCTTTAAGCTCTTATCAGCAAACGCTAATATATTAACCTTGGCTAAATTATATATCTTTTGACTATTAAAATCAAGAAATTGTAAAACGTTTTCAATGTGTAAATTTTTAAATCGTTATAAAATGAAATGTTATTCTATTTTATAGAGATTTCTTCTTGCAATTTTTAAAAGAATGGTATACAATACAAGTGTTGGAACTATTCGAAACAACACAGCAAGTTAAAATAAGGCTTTGTCCGTACACAACTTGAAAAAGTGAGCACCGATTCGGTGCTTTTTATTTTATTATACAAACTTATTGTGGTCCCATTTTTATAAAAAATAATATCGTAGCGCTTTGATGTAGTTTGAGACCAATTCGGTGGAGCTTTTAAGTGGGTTGACTGAGCAATACAGATTTCTTTTTAGGTAATAGATGTTTTGAAGAATAGCAATACAAAATAAAAAGAACTGGGATAATTAACTATCCTAGTTCTTTTTATATGGAATATTCTTCTATTCCCCCTCAGCTAACTCTTTTCCGAGTTGAATGAGGTAGTCTTTCAGGTCGTCTTTGACTTGTGGGTGTTTGAGAGCGTAGTCGATGGATGTTTTCATAAAGCCAAACTTATCTCCGACATCGTAACGAGCTCCCTTGAATTCACGAGCAAATACACGTTGTGTTTTATTGAGGGTATCGATTGCATCTGTCAGCTGAATTTCATTTCCTGCACCTGGAGCTTGATTTTCGAGGATTTGGAAAATTTCAGGAGTAAGGAGGTAGCGTCCGATGATAGCAAGGTCGCTAGGAGCATCCTCTGGTGCAGGTTTTTCAACGAAGGTTTCAACGCTGTAAAGGCCGTCTTTTCCTTCCCCTTGCGGGGCAATAACCCCGTAAGCAGAGACTTCGTCGTGAGGGACTGGCATGACAGCGATAGTAGACGCGTGGGTACGCTCGTAGTCATCCATGAGTTGTTTGGTAAGTGGAACAGCCTTTTCGTTCGTGATATCCATCAAGTCATCACCAAGCATAACGACAAAAGGTTCATTTCCGACGAAAGCTTTGGCTTGCAAGACAGCATCTCCGAGACCACGTGGATGCGTTTGGCGGATAAAATGCAGGCGCATGCCGGTTGTTTCATCAACTAGCTTCAGAAGATCTGTTTTCCCTTTTTCTTTGAGGTTGTATTCCAATTCGAAGTTTGAATCGAAGTGGTCCTCGATAGAACGTTTTGACTTACCAGTAACAACCAAGATGTCTTCGATGCCAGACTTGAGGGCTTCTTCAACGATAAACTGGATAGTTGGCTTGTCTACGATTGGCAACATTTCCTTGGCCAAGGCCTTAGTTGCTGGGAGGAAACGGGTTCCCAATCCAGCGGCAGGGATGACTGCTTTTCTGACTTTTTGTTTCATGATGTTCCTTTCTATAAAGGTCTATGACCATTCGTTTTCTGCTTTAAATTCATTGCTCATGATGTCAGTGATTGCTTCTTTGATATTGACACCTTCGTAGATGACTCGGTAAATAGCTTGTGTGATTGGCATGTAGACACCCAATTCCTGAGCCAGCTCGTAAGCTGCTCGAGTTGTTGAAATGCCTTCGATGACCATACCCATGTTTGCTTCGATGTCTGCGAGGGATTCTCCACGACCGAGAGCATCACCAGCTCTCCAGTTACGAGAGTGGATAGATGTCCCAGTTACGATCAAATCCCCAACTCCAGAAAGGCCGCTATAAGTCAGAGGATTAGCTCCAAGAGCGACACCTAGACGGGTGATTTCAGCCAAGCCACGGGCAATGATAGCCGCCTTGGCATTGTCGCCAAATCCTAGACCATGTAGTGCCCCAGCACCAACTGCAATGATGTTTTTGAGAGCACCAGCGGTTTCAACCCCGATAACATCCGTATTAGTATAGAGACGGAAGTAGTGATTGCTAAAGAGATTTTGGACGTACTGAGCAGTTTCGAGGTCTTTAGAGGCTGCTGTAATCAAGGTAATATCCCGTACAATAGTTTCCTCAGCATGGCTCGGTCCTGAAACAACGACGATATCACTGCGAAGGTCAGCTGGGATTTCCTCTTCAAGAATGGTTGATAGACGTTTGTGGCTATCTGGTTCCAATCCTTTGGAGGCATGCATGATGACAACCTTGTGATCAAGTACCTTTGCTACTTGTTGGGCAACCAGTCTCGTTACTTTTGTTGGGACCACAAATAAAACAGCATCCACATCCTTTAATGTTTCTTCCAAATCATGATAAGCTTTGATTTTTTCGTCGAGTAGGATATCTTTGAAATAGCGTTTGTTTGTATGTTGGTTATTGATTTCATCAATTTGGTCAGAAATATTTCCCCAAATTCGAACCTCGTGTCCATTGTCGTTTAGGACCTGCGAAAGGGCAGTTCCCCAAGAACCAGGACCCAAGACAGCGATGGTTTGTTTCTTCATCTTTTCCTCCTTGTAAGAGTTCTTCCTTTCATTTTACCATAAAAAGCCTTTTCATGCATCACCTGTGGATGAAAGCGCACTAATTTATAACAAGGAGACTTCTTTGACAAGATGCCTCTTTTTTGCTAGAATAGCATCAATATGAACGAATGAGAAGGAGCTGACGCAGGATGTCGCTCCCTTTATCTATTTTATTAGGAGGAAATATGCTCATTAAAAAAATAAAAACCTATAAATGGCAAGCCTTGGCATCCTTAATAATGACAGGCTTGATGGTTGCGAGCTCGCTCTTGCAACCGCGCTATTTGCAAGAGGTGTTAGAGGCTTTGTTGGCCGGTCAACATGAGGCTATTTATAGTATTGGCGCTTGGCTGATAGGAGTAGCCCTAGTCGGTCTGGTTGCAGGTGGGGTCAATGTGACACTTGCAGCCTACATTGCTCAAGGAGTGTCTTCGGACCTTCGGGAAGACGCTTTTCGCAAGATTCAGACTTTTTCTTATGCCAATATCGAGCAGTTTAATGCGGGTAATCTTGTCGTTCGTATGACCAATGATATCAACCAAATTCAGAACGTGGTGATGATGGCTTTTCAAATCCTTTTCCGTCTCCCTCTTCTCTTTATCGGTTCCTTTATCTTGGCGGTTCACACTCTTCCGTCACTTTGGTGGGTGATTGTCCTTATGGTGCTCTTAATCTTTGCACTAACTGCCATCATGATGGGGATGATGGGACCACGTTTTGCTAAGTTTCAAACCCTTCTTGAACGGATCAATGCTATTGCCAAAGAAAATCTACGTGGTGTGCGTGTGGTTAAATCCTTTGTGCAGGAAAAAGAGCAGTTTGCTAAGTTTACCGAAGTCTCAGACGAGCTTCTCGGCCAAAATCTCTATATTGGCTACGCCTTCTCGGTAGTGGAACCCTTCATGATGCTAGTCGGCTATGGCGCAGTCTTTCTCTCAATCTGGCTGGTGGCTGGAATGGCTCAGTCAGATCCATCTGTTGTGGGCTCTATTGCTTCATTTGTCAACTATCTCAGCCAGATTATCTTTACCATCATCATGGTTGGATTTTTAGGAAATTCTGTCAGCCGTGCCATGATTTCTTTGCGTCGTATCCGCGAAATTCTAGATACTGAGCCAGCGATGATCTTTAAAGATCTCCCAGATGAAGAGTTAGAAGGAAGTCTCTCTTTTGAAAATGTGACCTTTACCTATCCCAATGATGACGAGCCTATGCTGAAGAATGTAACCTTTGATGTTGCGCCTGGTCAGATGGTGGGTGTGGTTGGGGCTACTGGAGCAGGGAAGTCCACTCTAGCTCAGTTAATTCCACGACTTTTTGATCCACAGGAGGGATCTATCAAGATTGGTGGCAAGGATATTCGAGACGTTAGCGAGGGAACTTTGCGTAAAACAGTTTCCATTGTCTTGCAACGTGCTATTCTCTTTAGCGGGACCATTGCAGATAATCTTCGTCAAGGAAAAGGCAATGCCAGCGTGTCAGAAATGGAACGTGCAGCACGGATTGCCCAAGCCAGTGAATTTATCGGACGCATGGAAAACAAATTTGAGAGTCAGGTCGAAGAACGTGGCACCAACTTTTCTGGTGGACAAAAGCAACGGATGTCCATTGCCCGTGGGATTGTCAGCAATCCCCGTATCCTGATTTTTGACGATTCGACTTCAGCCCTAGATGCTAAGTCAGAAAGACTCGTACAGGAGGCTTTGAACAAAGATTTGAAAGGGACAACAACCATTATCATCGCTCAAAAAATCAGTTCAGTCGTCCATGCAGACAAGATTTTGGTCTTGGATCAAGGGCGATTGATTGGAGAGGGAAGGCATGCAGACTTGGTTGCTAGCAATGCCGTCTACCGTGAAATCTACGAAACACAAAAGGGAAAGGAGGAATAAAATGAAAACCGTTCGATTTTTCTGGAATTATTTTAAAGTTTACAAGCTCTCCTTTGTCATTGTGATTCTGATGGTTGCGGTGGCGACAATTGCCCAAGCCCTCTTTCCTGTTTTTTCAGGCCAAGCAGTAACAGAGCTCGCTAATCTGGTTCTAGCTTATCAAAATGGGAGTTCAGAACTAGTCTGGCAAAGTTTGTCAGCTCTGATGCTGAATCTAGCTCTGGTTGTCCTTACCTTGGTGGTATCCAGTTTGATTTACATGACCTTGATGACCCGTGTGATTGCTGAGTCAACAAATGAGATGCGTAAGGGCCTTTTTGGTAAACTTTCCCGTTTGACAGTTTCTTTCTTTGACCGCCATCAGGATGGGGATATCCTTTCTCGCTTCACGAGTGACTTGGATAACATCCTTCAAGCCTTCAATGAAAGTCTAGTTCAGGTTATGAGCAATATTGCTCTTTACATCGGTTTGATTTTTGTCATGTTTTCAAGAAATGTGACGCTAGCCCTGATAACAGTAGCCAGCACCCCGGTGACCTTTCTCATGTTGGTTTTCATCGTGAAAATGGCCCGCAAGTACACCAATCTCCAGCAAAAAGAGGTTGGGAAACTCAATGCCTACATGGATGAAAGTATTTCAGGTCAGAAAGCTGTTATCGTACAAGGAATTCAAGACGACATCGTAGCAGGCTTTGTGGAGCAAAATGAGCGCGTGCGCAAGGCAACTTTCAAAGGGAGAATGTTCTCAGGCATCCTCTTTCCAGTTATGAATGGGATGAGTTTGGTCAATACGGCTATCGTCATTTTTGCAGGTTCGGCTGTCTTGCTGAAGGATCCAAGTATCGAAACAACGACAGCCCTAGGTTTGATCGTCATGTTTACCCAATTTTCTCAGCAGTACTACCAGCCGATTATCCAGGTGGCTGCGAGTTGGGGGAGCCTTCAGTTGGCCTTTACTGGAGCGGATCGTATCCAAGAAATGTTCGATGCAGAAGAAGAGATTCGCCCGCAAAATGCACCAGCCTTCACGGAATTGCGAGAAGGTGTTGAAATCAGTCACATTGATTTCTCTTATGTGCCAGACAAGCCGATTTTAAAAGATGTTAGCATTTCAGCTCCTAAGGGGCAGATGATAGCAGTTGTTGGTCCGACTGGTTCAGGGAAAACGACCATCATGAACCTCATCAATCGTTTCTACGATGTGGATGCAGGCAGCATTTGTTTTGATGGCAAAGACATCCGTGACTACGACTTGGACAGCCTGCGGAGTAAGGTCGGTATTGTCTTGCAGGATTCGGTCTTGTTTAGCGGAACAATCCGAGACAATATCCGCTTTGGTGTGCCAGATGCCAGTCAGGAAATGGTCGAAGTAGCTGCCAAGGCAACTCATATTCATGACTACATTGAAAGCTTGCCTGACAAGTATGATACCCTTATTGATGATGAGCAAAACATCTTCTCAACTGGTCAGAAACAATTGATTTCCATCGCTCGAACCTTGATGACAGATCCTCAAGTCCTAATCTTAGATGAGGCGACTTCCAATGTGGACACCGTAACAGAAAGCAAAATTCAACATGCCATGGAGGCAGTTGTAGCAGGTCGAACCAGTTTTGTCATTGCCCATCGTCTCAAGACCATCCTCAATGCCGATCAGATTATTGTCCTCAAAGATGGGGAGGTCATTGAACGTGGAAATCATCACGAGTTGCTCAAACTTGGCGGTTTCTACTCAGAACTGTATCACAATCAATTTGTCTTCGAATAGAAAAGTTGTTCATATTGGGCAGCTTTTTCTTATCCATAAAAAATACTTATCACGGTCTTTAAAAAAACATATTAGACAGGAAAGGGTTGGAATGATAAGATAAGACTGTCGCAAGAAAATCGAAAGGAGACATGTCATGGCTAGAACGGTTGTAGGAGTTGCTGCAAATCTATGTCCTGTAGATGCAGAAGGGAAAAACATCCACTCATCTGTATCCTGTAAATTTGCAGAGAGCATTCGTCAAGTCGGTGGTCTTCCTTTAGTAATTCCTGTAGGGGATGAGTCCATTGTTCGCGATTATGTGGAAATGATTGACAAACTCATCTTGACAGGTGGACAAAATGTCCATCCTCAGTTTTATGGAGAGAAAAAGACCATTGAGAGCGATGATTACAACCTTGTACGCGATGAGTTTGAACTAGCCCTCTTGAAAGAAGCGCTTCGTCAGAATAAACCAATTATGGCAATCTGTCGTGGGGTTCAGCTGGTCAATGTTGCTTTTGGCGGCACTCTCCACCAAGAAATTGAAGGTCACTGGCAAGGCTTGCCTTTTGGAACATCTCATTCTATTGAGACGGTAGAAGGGAGTGTGGTGGCTAAGTTGTTTGGAAGAGAAAGTCAGGTCAACTCAGTCCATCGTCAAAGTATCAAAGATCTGGCACCTAATTTCCGTGTAACTGCTATTGATCCTCGAGATCAGACCATCGAAGCGATTGAGTCTATCGATGAGCATCGCATTATCGGTTTGCAGTGGCACCCAGAGTTCCTGGTCAATGAAGAAGATGGCAATTTAGAATTATTTGAGTATTTATTAAATGAATTGTAACGGTTAGAGTCTCTAGCCGTTTTTATTCGTTCTTTCAGATTTTTTATATTTTAGCAAATTTACGCAAACGTTTGAATTCTGATAAAAATTGGGCAAATTCAATAAAAAAGCTTGAAAAAATCGAAGGTAAGCGTTATGATAGAAAAGAAGAAATTTTGGAGGATTATCATGTCACATATTAAATTTGATTATTCAAAAGTTTTAGACAAATTTGTTGCCCCACATGAAGTGGAATACATGCAAGCACAAGTAACAGCTGCAGACGAATTGATCCGTAAAGGAACTGGTGCTGGTAGCGACTTTTTGGGTTGGTTGGACCTTCCTGAAAACTACGACCGCGAAGAATTCGACCGCATCTTGAAAGCTGCTGAGCAAATCAAAACAGATAGCGATGTCTTGGTTGTAATCGGTATCGGTGGATCTTACCTTGGTGCCAAAGCAGCCATCGACTTCTTGAACCACCACTTTGCTAACTTGCAAACAAAAGAAGAACGTAAAGCGCCACAAATCCTTTACGCTGGAAACTCAATCTCATCAACTTACCTTGCTGACTTGGTGGAGTACGTAGCTGACAAAGACTTCTCAGTAAACGTGATTTCTAAATCAGGTACAACAACTGAACCAGCTATTGCTTTCCGTGTCTTCAAAGAACTTTTGGTTAAGAAATACGGACAAGAAGAAGCTAACAAACGTATCTACGCAACAACTGACCGCCAAAAAGGTGCTGTTAAGGTTGAAGCAGATGCTAATGGTTGGGAAACATTTGTAGTTCCAGATGACATCGGTGGACGCTTCTCAGTATTGACAGCAGTTGGATTGCTTCCAATCGCTGCATCAGGTGCAGATATCAAAGCCCTTATGGAAGGTGCCAACGCAGCTCGTAAAGACTACACTTCAGACAAGATTGCTGAAAACGAAGCATACCAATACGCAGCAGTTCGTAACATCCTTTACCGTAAAGGTTACGCTACTGAAATCTTGGTAAACTACGAGCCATCACTTCAATACTTCTCAGAATGGTGGAAACAATTGGCTGGTGAGTCAGAAGGGAAAGACCAAAAAGGAATCTACCCAACTTCAGCTAACTTCTCAACTGACTTGCACTCACTTGGTCAATTTATCCAAGAAGGAACTCGTATCATGTTTGAAACAGTTGTCCGTGTGGACAAACCACGTAAGAACGTGATCATTCCTACTTTGGAAGAAGACCTTGACGGACTTGGTTACCTTCAAGGAAAAGACGTTGACTTTGTAAACAAAAAAGCAACTGACGGTGTTCTTCTTGCCCACACTGACGGTGATGTGCCAAACATGTACGTAACTCTTCCAGAGCAAGACGCTTTCACTCTTGGTTACACTATCTACTTCTTCGAATTGGCAATTGCCCTTTCAGGTTACTTGAATGCCATCAACCCGTTTGACCAACCAGGTGTTGAAGCATACAAACGCAACATGTTTGCCCTTCTTGGAAAACCAGGATTTGAAGAATTGAGCAAAGAGCTTAACGCACGTCTATAATAGAAGAAAAGAGTGGCTTGTCCACTCTTTTTACTCTCTTTATTCGTAGACATTGGACTCAGGCGAGACTTGTGATATAATATAGAAAGCAAAAAGGCAGACGCCTAGAGACTTTATAGGAGAAACTATGTCAAAAGATATCCGCGTACGCTACGCACCAAGTCCAACAGGACTACTACACATCGGAAATGCCCGTACAGCATTGTTTAACTACCTTTACGCACGCCATCATGGTGGAACTTTTATCATTCGTATCGAAGATACTGACCGTAAACGTCACGTTGAGGACGGGGAACGTTCACAGCTTGAAAATCTTCGCTGGTTGGGGATTGACTGGGATGAAAGTCCAGAAACTCATGCAAACTACCGCCAGTCTGAGCGTTTGGACTTGTATCAAAAATACATCGACCAATTGCTAGCTGAAGGAAAAGCCTACAAATCTTACGTCACAGAAGAAGAGTTGGCGGCTGAGCGTGAACGCCAAGAAGCAGCTGGCGAAACACCACGTTACATCAATGAATACCTTGGTATGAGCGAAGAAGAAAAAGCAACTTACATCGCAGAACGTGAAGCAGCCGGTATCATCCCAACTGTTCGTTTGGCTGTTAACGAGTCTGGTATCTACAAATGGCATGATATGGTCAAAGGTGATATCGAGTTTGAAGGTGGCAACATCGGTGGTGACTGGGTTATCCAAAAGAAAGATGGTTACCCAACTTACAATTTTGCCGTTGTGATCGATGACCACGATATGCAAATCTCTCACGTCATTCGTGGTGATGACCACATTGCTAATACACCAAAACAACTTATGGTCTATGAAGCGCTTGGTTGGGAAGCACCTGAGTTTGGTCACATGACTTTGATCATCAACTCTGAAACGGGTAAAAAATTGTCTAAACGGGATACTAACACCCTTCAGTTTATCGAAGACTACCGTAAAAAAGGCTATTTGCCAGAAGCCGTCTTTAACTTTATTGCCCTTCTTGGTTGGAATCCAGGTGGCGAAGATGAAATTTTCTCTCGTGAGGAATTGATTAAACTCTTTGACGAAAACCGCCTCAGCAAGTCTCCAGCTGCATTTGATCAGAAGAAACTAGACTGGATGAGCAACGACTACATCAAGAGAGCCGATCTAGCTACTATCTTTGAAATGGCTAAACCTTACTTAGAAGAAGCAGGGCGTTTGACTGACAAGTCTGAAAAAATGGTGGAACTATACAAACCACAAATGAAGTCAGTGGATGAAATCGTTCCATTGACAGATCTTTTCTTCTCAGATTTCCCAGAGTTGACAGACGCTGAGCGTGAGGTCATGGCAGGAGAAACCGTTCCGGTTGTTCTAGAAGCCTTCAAAGCGAAACTAGAAGCAATGACAGATGAAGAATTTGTGACAGAAAACATCTTCCCACAAATCAAAGCAGTTCAAAAAGAAACAGGTATTAAAGGGAAAAACCTCTTCATGCCGATTCGTATTGCTGTATCAGGTGAAATGCATGGACCAGAATTACCAGACACCATTTTCTTACTCGGACGTGAAAAGTCAATTCAGCATATCGATAATATGCTGAAAGAGATCTCCAAATAAAAAGGACTTCCGATGGATACATGGGAAAAGATGTATGAAGAAGCACGAACCTTATTCAATCCCCATGAAGTTTCTGACTTTGTTTATGCTAACCATGTTGTTGCTGCGGTAGAAGCAGAAGATGGTCAGATCTTCACAGGATTTTGTATGGAGGGCACTTGTGGCGTTTTTCATCTCTGTGCAGAACGAGCAGCTCTCTTCAATATGTATCAATTTTCAGGACAAACTAAAGTTAAGAAAATCCTCGCCTTCCGAGATAAACCTCCCTACGGAGAAGGATCAGGTATGCCCTGTGGCGCTTGCAGAGAATTTCTCTTAGAATTGAATGCTGAGAATAAAGAAGCAGAGTTCATGATGGACTACGAAACAAGAAAAACAATTAAGGTTGCCGAATTGATCCCTTACTGGTGGGGGGAGGAACGTGCGACTAATTGGCAAGATAAATAAAGGGAGTCAGTTTAACTGGCTCTTTTTCCTTATCTTTTCAGAATTTCGATAAAGAGGAAAAAAGTCCTTGACAAAGGTGGAAAAGTAGGTATAATAGAAAGAGTTGAAAAGCTCAGGTCCGTTGGTCAAGGGGTTAAGACACCGCCTTTTCACGGCGGTAACACGGGTTCGAATCCCGTACGGACTATGGTGTATTGTGGCTAAAAAAACTTGAAAAAAGTTTAAAAAATCTGTTGACAGAGGCAGGTAGCTGTGATATACTAATATAGTTGTCGCTCGAGAGAATGAGTGACAAAGACCTTTGAAAACTGAACAAGACGAACCAATGTGCAGGGCACTATAACTAAGGTTATAGTACTGAACAATGAAAAAACAATAAATCTGTCAGTGACAGAAATGAGTGAGAACTCAAACTTTTAATGAGAGTTTGATCCTGGCTCAGGACGAACGCTGGCGGCGTGCCTAATACATGCAAGTAGAACGCTGAAGGAGGAGCTTGCTTCTCTGGATGAGTTGCGAACGGGTGAGTAACGCGTAGGTAACCTGCCTGGTAGCGGGGGATAACGTAGTTGGAAACGATAGCTAATACCGCATAATAGTAGATG
>NZ_GL732469.1:199516-202242 GCF_000187645.1 Streptococcus sp. C300 | reverse complement strand
CCTTGTCGTAGGCCTTGAAGCTCCAAGTACCTTCTGCTGTCTTCACTTCCGTTTTACTTGGTTGAGTTGGAGTCGCTTGACTACCGTCTTTCAAGTCTGTTTGGTCTGCTGGAAGCAAGGCTTTCACTTCTTGTGGAAGGTCTTTCCCTGGAGTTCCGCTGACAAATTCATGTGTTGCCTTGTAAGTTGGTGCTGGGGTAAATTCCCAAGTACCGACGAAGTGGGCATCCGCTCCATTGATGGTTTCTGATGCCTTGTCATAAGACTTAAAGCTCCATGTACCCTCTGCCGTCTTCACTTCTGTTTGGCTTGGTTGTGTTGGCGTTACTTGAGTACCATTAGACAAGTTCTTTTCTGTTGCTGGAAGCAGGTCTTTCACTTCTTGTGGAAGTTCTTTGCCTGGGGTTCCACTCACAAACTCATGATGTTTTTCATAAAGGAGGGCCGTGCTTACCTGATTAGAAGGAGCTGATAAATTATCAACATGCAATGTTACAGTATTGTCAATCTTTCCAGAACCTTTTTCTTCTACTTTTTTGTTTGTAGTAGTATTATAAGTTACAATAATTTCAGCAGAAGAATTTGCTTTTATGTATTCAGGTGTCATTTTAACAGTAACAGTTTGACCATTCTTTTCAATAGTATAATCACGCCCTTCCTGTAAAGTCACTCCACCTGATTCCACTTTAAGTCCTTGATAATTAAGGCGCTCATCAAATTTCTGAACCATTTCGATAGATGAAGGCGTTGCTAAAATGTCCTTACCTGGAACCGGAACTTTAAACGTAGCTTTATAGGTTACATCTTGTCCTTCCTTAGCTGGAATCTCTGTAGGATCCACTGCTAGAACAGGGCTCGGATCAATTTTTTCAATATAAAGACCAAAGACGGCCGAAGCAACCTCTGTTGATGAGTAACCAAAATTCATACTATTACTATTTGATCGAAGGGCAAAACCAGAGATATTGTTCTCAGAATAGCTACCGCTTGTAATCTGAGTTGCTACCCAAGCAGTTCGATCTCCTTGATCTTCCTGTCTTAAGACATTGGCATTATTCATCAAACGAAGATTAACATCATTTTGATAATCCTTAACATAGAAGGTTTCCTTCAAGTTGTTGGCATCCATTGCATCGATGTCTGTTGGCTTCATAACCAACTTCAAATCTGTCTCTGAACCATCTGCATAACTCAACTCGGCTGTTACATCAGCATCAATCCAAAATGCTTTATTCATGATGTAATCATGATTCGCATCTACGTAAGGAACATTACCAATTTCAAAAGCACTGCTTTCCCATAATTCAGAAATTGAGAAAAATTCAACAGTAGATTTTTGAGCACTATTCATTTCAGATTCTGCCTGAGCAGTATTAAGATAGTGTAGGGTTACTTTATTGAAATTTAGATAAGCATCTACTTGCTTACCATTGACTGTCCCAATATTTGTGAATTTTAGAGAAAGAGGATTTTCAAAAACTTGATCCTGTTTTTTACTTTTATCTACTTTAAGAGTAAAGTTCTCCATCTCGCCTGGATAGGCACCACCCCAGAGATATTCATAGTGGGGATTCGATAAATGAAACTGATCAACAGCCTGTGATTTAGATAAAACACTAAAATTGTTGATGTTCAAATTAAACTTACGAATATCTAAGGTTGAGATATCCGTTCCATTTTTTATTTCTTCTAAAGCCGCATAAGATTGAAGCGGAAGAAGAAAAATAGAAAAAAGTAAAACGACTAGTCCGAGAAAAGCCTGTTTTTTTCTACTGAAAATAGTAGAAAAAGGCATTCTCATGCGATTTTTCCATTTCATAATGTACCTCCAAAATTAAAAATGATTATTTAATCATTTCAAAAGAAATGTTCATCTCATTCTAACACAAAGAAAGGGAAATTGAAAGCAGATATAAAAAAATATTTACTTTTTTGTATTTCCAGATTGTCAATTTTAGGTGAGAATAATTAAAATATCAAAATTTTAGAAAAGGCGTTTACACTATGTGAATAACTGTTTTATAGTTAATCCTATTATCACTTTATGAGTTTCATAACGTACTCGAGCTACGCATAAACATTAATATATTTAATTTTTATAAAGAAAGAACCCAAGAATAAATTCTGAGTTCTTTTTAGTATTTCTGGTACAAAAGATGCTTTTGTACAATTAGAGAGCCTTAGTCCTTCTTACGAACGACAAAGCCTACTAGACCGGCGATAAATAAACCAATCATTGAAAGAAGACTGGTAGAAGCTGTACCTGTGCTTGGTAGAACTTTCTTATCTTGGCTTGCAGTTTCTTCTTTCTTAGTGCTTTCAGCTTGGTTCCCTGTTGTTGCAGTATCATTCTTATTACCGTTGGTTGTTGTAGAAGTTACTTTCTTAATTCCAACTTCGACAACTTCGTCTACTGCTGGAGTAGTGATTGTGTTGGATTTCTCAACACGACCTGTTTCTACTCCGTCTGTGTAGGTAACTGTGTAAACGATGGTGCGAACACCCTTCTTACCAGCAGCTTTCACTACATGAGTTCCTTCTGGAAGTTCAGAATTTGTGACTTCCTTAGTTTGGAAGGCAACTTCTTCTGTCTTTGTTTCTTCCTTCGTTGTAACTACCGGAGCTACTACTTTCTTAGTTCCTACTTCAACGATCTCATCTACTGCTGGAGTGGTGATTGTGTTGGATTTCTCAACACGACCTGTTTCAACGCCGTCTGTGTAGGT
>NZ_GL732469.1:194410-199453 GCF_000187645.1 Streptococcus sp. C300 | reverse complement strand
TCACTTGACGACTTCCTTCTGGAAGATCTGGATTTGTGACTTCCTTAGTTTGGAAGGCAACTTCTTCTGTCTTTGTTTCTTCCTTCGTTGTAACTACTGGAGCTACTACTTTCTTAGTTCCTACTTCAACGATCTCATCTACTGCTGGAGTGGTGATTGTGTTGGATTTCTCAACACGACCTGTTTCTTTTCCGTCTGTGTAAGTCACTGTATAAACAATGGTGCGAACACCCTTCTTACCAGCTGTCTTCACTTGACGACTTCCTTCTGGAAGTTCAGAATTTGTGACTTCCTTAGTTTGGAAGGCAACTTCTTCTGTCTTTGTTTCTTCCTTAGTCGTTACAACTGGGGCATCTACTTTCTTAGTTCCTACTTCAACGATCTCATCTACTGCTGGAGTGGTGATTGTGTTGGATTTCTCAACACGACCTGTTTCTACTCCGTCTGTGTAGGTAACTGTGTAAACAATGGTGCGAACACCCTTCTTACCAGCAGCTTTTACTACACGAGTTCCTTCTGGAAGATCTGGATTTGTTACTTCCTTAGTTTGGAAAGTAACTTCTTCTGTCTTCGTCTCTTCCTTAGTCGTTACAACTGGAGCTACTACTTTCTTAGTTCCAACTTCGACAACTTCGTCTACTGCTGGAGTAGTGATTGTGTTGGATTTCTCAACACGACCTGTTTCAACGCCGTCTGTGTAAGTCACTGTTTCAACAATGGTACGAACACCTTTTTGGCCAGCTGTTTTCACTCGGCGAACACCTTCAGCTAAGAGTGCATTTTCAACCTCACGAGTCTGAAAGGCAACTTCTTCAGTTTTAGTTACTTCCTTAGTAGTTACAACTGCTTTCGCACCTGTATAGGTAACCTTGTTTTTTGAAGCTTTCTTAGTCTTGCGTGAAACTTCTTTACGAGATTTTTCAACACCATCCACTTTTGTCACTTCATAAGTGACTTCATCGATACCTTCTTCACCTTCTTCAACACGCGTTTGACCTTTATCCAGTGCTGGGTCTACTTTCGTTTCTTCTTTGAAAGCAACTTTTTCCTCCACAGTCACTGTTTCTTTGGTTTCAACACCTGTTTTCTTAGTTCCAACTTCGATGATTTCTTCTACTGGTTCTTTAATTACTGTTTGGCTCTTTCTATCACGTTTTTTCTCAACGCCATTTACCAAAGTAACATCCCAAACAACTTTCTTCTGACCTTTTTCTCCCGCTTGTTTTACCTTTCGAGTACCTTCAGCGAGGTCTGCATTGTTTTCTGTCCGAGATGGGTAAGGAATCTCCTCAGTAGTTGTGACTTCTTGATGTTCTTCTTTTAAATCTCCCCCAGTGAGAAGTGCCTCAGCCTTAGCTTTTAAAGAATTGTAGCGAGCTTCAAGCGCCGCAAAACTTTTTTGACCTTCTGGACTCTTCATTGCCTTCTTTGCAGTCTCAAAAAAATTCTTTGCTTCTTCTACATCACCCTCTAGGAGTTCTTTATTATCCTCATCTGGACTATTTGTAAAATCCTTAATTGAAGATTCTATACTATCAAGCATTCTTTTGAAAGTATTTGCAATACTTCGCTCTTGGCCATCTGGAATTTCTTCATCTTCCGCTGGTGTTTCTTCTGCATGCACTGTTGGAATTTGATATAAATCTGGAGCTACATGATAAGTTGCTACTCCAAGAGCGTTTAAAGCAAGTATAGAAATTCCTAACTTTAATAATTTTTTTCTACTCATTATTCTTTCCTTAACACTTTCAATATACAGTAAGGAGAAGAGTAAAATTTTCTACTCTCCTCTTACTATATGATACTAACGTTCAGCTTTACGCTTCCAAACTAGAAGTCCAGCAAGTCCTAGAGCTAGGGCTACAAGTACTCCAAAGATTGAAGATCCTTCAGAACCTGTATTTGGCAATGTTTTCTTAGGTTCTGCTGGAGGAACGGTTCCACCTGGTGGCGGAGTTTGTGGTTTTTCTGGTGTTGGTGGTGTTGGTGGGAACACCACAACTTTGTTGGTAGTTTTTGGCTTTGGATTATGGTTAAAGCTTACTTCAGCTGTATTTGGTACACCACCAGTGAATTTTGTAAAATCTGTTCCTTCTTTGAAGTTAGTGTAAAGTACAAGACGTACGGTACTTCCCTTCAAGGCTTCAAGAACATCCTTATCGCTGATTTCAAAAGTCACAACATTGCTAGTTTCATCGTAAGTAACAGTAGCAATTGCTTCCAACTCTTTACCTACTAATTCACCACGATCATTTGAAGACTTACTCAATTTATCAATAGCTGCTTGAAGCTTAGTTTGAGCTTCTTTTAGTTTCTTGATTTCATTTTCGAGTTTCTCTTGTTGTTGTTTTTTATCAGCTGGTGCCAATTCTGCTTCTTTCTCAGCTGGTGCTTGAAGTTTAGCCAAGTTTTCTTCAGCTGCTTTCAACTCTGCCTCTAAGCTTGCAAGATCTTGACTTGATTCGCTAGTTGCAGGTTTCTTATCTTCTGTTGCAGAAGAATCAGATGTAGCTGGAGTTGTTTCTTCAGCAGCTATTGCTGGAGTAGCTGGTGTTGTAGTTTCAGCTGGTTTAGCTGGCTGCGCTGCCTTAGCTGCTTCCAACTTCGCTTTCAATTCAGCTACTTTCGCTTCCGCTGCCTTGAGCTCTTCCTTCTTACCAGTCTCTGTTGAAGCCTCTTCTGTTGACTTGCCTGTCAAAGCTTTGAGTTCTTTCTCTGCTTGATCAAGTTGAGCTTGAAGAGCTGCTTTGATCTTGTCAAACTGAGCATTTTCAACTTTAAGAGCGATACGATCTTTGTTGACTTTCAAGACTGAATTGATTTCATCCGTGATCGTAAAGCTAGTCAAGTCTGTCTTGATAAGACGACCATACTGATCCTTCTTAGCATTTCCGTTTTCATCTACAGGATCTGTTGGAACCGGTGTAGTAATATCGAATCGGAAGGTATCTAAAGCGTTTGGCAAGTGGTATTCTTTATCAGGTTTAGATCCATCTTCTGGTCCAACAGACTTAGCTGGTTCACCTGGTGTTGGATCTGTTGGTTTTTCTGGGTCACGTGGTTTCACCGTTACCGGTTTTGATTCCTTGCTACCAGATTGACCATTGGCATCCTTGAAGTTAACACTTGCTTTGTTTGGTACCAATTGGTCCTTATATGCTTTCAAATCGCTATTCGCTTTGAGTTTAGCTGGGATGTACAATTGAATCTCTTTGAAGCCTTTTAATCGAGCGAAATCTTTCACTTTCACAGTGACTGTATTTCCCTTAACACTTGTTTCAAGAGCTCCATTTGCATCACGTCCATCTACATAAGCTACTGGCGTATCAGCGATTCCCAAAACAGATTCAAGTGTATCTGTTACGGTGAACTCTTTGTACTTATCAATATCTTTTGGTAAAGCTGTATTGACATTGTACATGTAAGGTGCATCGTATTCGACATCCAAGTGGTCCAAGGTACGGTTGATTTTCTTCGTAATTTCTGGTTCTGGTTCTTTTGGAACGATTACCGGAACTTTATTCGAATCTTTGTGTAGCCCTGGTTTGTGTGGGAACTTCGCGTCATAAGAAGCTGTATTTGGAACAGTGAATCCACGATCTGTTAGATATAGAGTCAAATCAGCTCCCGCTTTAATCTTCGCAGTGAAGCTCAATTCAACTGCTTGACCACCATTTGCTTTCACTTGCTCTTTTGTAAGTGTCAAGGTAATGGTTTGACCGTCTACCTTGATTTGGCTAGCGTCAAGCGCTTGACCATTCAAGCTCGCGTTTGCTGAACCTGCATAATCAAGAACAGATTCAAGTGTATCACTTACACTGAAGACTGTCGCATCTGTTGGAACACTTGTTTTCACGTTGTAGGTGAAGACTTGATCACGATCAGCGAGTGTTTCTTCAGCTTTCGTGTTGACATCTTTCTTGATTTCTGGCTCTTCTGGTGTTGGAGGCGTTACTGGAACTTCATTGGAATCCTTAGTGAAGCCTGGTTTGTTTGGAAGATCTACCTTGTAAGCTGCCTTATTCGGAACCTTGATTGACTTATCTTCTGTTACATAATCAGACAAGTTAGCACCCGCTTTGATCTTAGCGTCGAAAGTTAATTCAACAGCTTGACCAGCACTTGTTTTAGCTTGTTCTTCTGTAAGAGTCAAGGTAATGATTTGACCGTCTACCTTGATTTGGCTAGCGTCAAGAGCTTGACCATTCAATTTAGCACTTGAAGTTCCTGCGAACTCAAGAACATCCACTAGTGTATCCGTTACCGCGAAGGCTGTCGCATCTTGCGCTACTGTTGTTTTCACGTTGTAAGTGAAGACTTGGTCACGTTTGTCAAGAGTTTCAGCTTCTTTGCCGTTCACATCTTTCTTGATTTCTGGTTCTTCTGGTGTTGGTGGCGTTACTGGGACTTCATTAGAGTCTTTCGTAAAGCCTGGTTTGTTTGGAAGATCTGCCTTGTAAGCTGCCTTGTTAGGAACTTTCACAGTCTTATCTTCTGATAGGTAAGCAGACAAGTTCGCGCCGGCTTTGATCTTAGCGTCGAATGTTAATTCAACTGCTTGACCGCCATTGGCTTTCACTTGTTCTTCTGTAAGGGTCAAGGTGATGGTTTGACCTTCTACCTTGATTTGGCTAGCGTCAAGAGCTTGACCATTCAATTTAGCACTTGAAGTTCCTGCGAACTCAAGAACGTCTACTAGTGTATCTGTGACTGCGAAGGCTGTCGCATCTTGCGCTACTGTTGTTTTCACGTTGTAAGTGAAGACTTGGTCGCGTTTGTCAAGAGTTTCAGCTTCTTTGCCGTTCACATCTTTCTTGATTTCTGGCACTTCTGGTGTTGGAGGCGTTACTGGGACTTCGTTAGAGTCCTTGTGCACTCCTGGTTTGTGTGGGAAGCTTGCGTCATAAGAAGCCTTATTCGGAATCTGTGTATGACCGTCTTCCTTCACATACGCTGACAAGTTCGCGCCGGCTTTGATCTTCGCGTCGAATGTTAATTCAACTGCTTGACCGCCATTGGCTTTGACTTGCTCTTCTGTAAGCG
>NZ_GL732469.1:193460-194288 GCF_000187645.1 Streptococcus sp. C300 | reverse complement strand
AAGTTCCTGCGAATTCAAGAACGTCTACTAGTGTATCTGTGACTGCGAAGGCTGTCGCATCTTGCGCTACTGTTGTTTTCACGTTGTAAGTGAAGACTTGATCGCGTTTGTCAAGAGTTTCAGCTTCTTTGCCGTTCACATCTTTCTTGATTTCTGGCACTTCTGGTGTTGGAGGCGTTACTGGGACTTCATTAGAGTCCTTGTGCACTCCTGGTTTGTGTGGGAAGCTTGCGTCATAAGAAGCCTTATTCGGAATCTGTGTATGACCGTCTTCCTTCACATACGCTGACAAGTTCGCGCCGGCTTTGATCTTCGCGTCGAATGTTAATTCAACTGCTTGACCGCCATTGGCTTTGACTTGCTCTTCTGTAAGCGTCAAGGTAATCGTTTGACCTTCTACCTTGATTTGGCTAGCCTCAAGCGCTTGACCATTCAATTTAGCACTTGAAGTTCCTGCGAATTCAAGAACGTCTACTAGTGTATCTGTGACTGCGAAGGCTGTCGCATCTTGCGCTACTGTTGTTTTCACGTTGTAAGTGAAGACTTGATCGCGTTTGTCAAGAGTTTCAGCTTCTTTGCCGTTCACATCTTTCTTGATTTCTGGCACTTCTGGTGTTGGAGGCGTTACTGGGACTTCATTAGAGTCCTTGTGCACTCCTGGTTTGTGTGGGAAGCTTGCGTCATAAGAAGCCTTATTCGGAATCTGTGTATGACCGTCTTCCTTCACATACGCTGACAAGTTCGCGCCGGCTTTGATCTTCGCGTCGAATGTTAATTCAACTGCTTGACCGCCATTGGCTTTGAGTTGCTCTTCTGTAAGCGTCAAGG
>NZ_GL732469.1:184180-193226 GCF_000187645.1 Streptococcus sp. C300 | reverse complement strand
TGCACTCCTGGTTTGTGTGGGAAGCTTGCGTCATAAGAAGCCTTATTCGGAATCTGTGTATGACCGTCTTCCTTCACATACGCTGACAAGTTCGCGCCGGCTTTGATCTTCGCGTCGAATGTTAATTCAACTGCTTGACCGCCATTGGCTTTGACTTGCTCTTCTGTAAGCGTCAAGGTAATCGTTTGACCTTCTACCTTGATTTGGCTAGCCTCAAGCGCTTGACCATTCAATTTAGCACTTGAAGTTCCTGCGAATTCAAGAACGTCTACTAGTGTATCTGTGACTGCGAAGGCTGTCGCATCTTGCGCTACTGTTGTTTTCACGTTGTAAGTGAAGACTTGATCGCGTTTGTCAAGAGTTTCAGCTTCTTTGCCGTTCACATCTTTCTTGATTTCTGGCTCTTCTGGTGTTGGAGGCGTTACTGGGACTTCGTTAGAGTCCTTGTGATATTTCGGATTGTGATCGATGTCGTAAGAAGCCTTGTTTGGAATTTCAGTCTTACCATCTTTGGTTACATAAGCAGACAAGTTTGCATTATCTCTAATCTTAGCCTTGAAATTCACTTCAATAGACTTACCAGCATCTGCTTTTACAGAAGCTTCTGTAAAGGCAACTTTGATCACTTGGCCAGAAATTGTTACTGTCGCCTTAGATCCTGCATCCTCACCATCAAGTTTAACAGTAGCTGAAGCATTCTCACCAACAAATTCTAGAACTTCTTTCAACTCGTCTGCCATCTCAAACACAGTTGCATTGGCAGGCATTGTTGTTTTCAAAGTATAAGTAAATTCTTCATTACGTTTTGCAAGATCGTAACGTTCTGCTCCGTTTACTTCCTTCTTAAGCTCTGGAGTTGTTGTTGGCGGTGGAGTGACAGTGACTGGTTTTGATTCTTTCTTAGAATCTGGATTGTCATTAATGATGTAGCTAGCAGTATTTGGTACTACTGGCTTGTCTTTTGCTTCATTTGGATAAGCAGTCAAGAGAGCATCGAAAGTGATGCCGTCTTTAATCTTGGCATTGAATGAAACTTGGACTGCTTTACCAGCATATTGTTTCACTTGATCTTTTCCAAATGTGACTGTCAAGGTTTGACCTTCTGTTTTCACAGTGAGGTCTTGAACAGCTTGACCGTCAACAGTGACAGTTGCTTCCCCTTCAAATGCCAATTCTTTGACGATATCATCTGAAATGGTGAAGGTATCTGCCACATGTGGAACTGTTGACTCAATCGTATAAGTGAAGACTTCTGATAACTTACCAAGATCTGCATGTTCCTGACCATTCACCTTCTTAGTGATTGGTGGTGGAGTAACAGTGACCGGCTTGGTTTCTTTCTCACCTTGTTGGTCATTCTTGTTGGTATAAGTAATCTTAGCTTTGTTCTCAATAGATGGAACTTTTGAGTCTTTCTTCACTTTGGCATGAATCACGAGTTCTACTTCTTGGTTACCGTAGTCACCCGCATTCGCAAAATCTTTCATCGTTGCAGTCACGGTTTGACCTTGAACTGTTACATCGAAGAATTTCGCTGCAGCTCCCTTGATTTCAGCTTGACCTGGAGTCAAGTTCTCATCCAAGGTATCCGTTACAACGAAGGACTTGTACGTTGTAATATCATTTGGCAATTTCGCTTTGATATTATAAGTAAAGTCGGTTTCCGCACCGATTGTTGCCTCTGTCAGTGTTTCGTTGATTTTCTTATCAACACCTGGTTCTGATGGAGGGGTTACGGTGACAGGTTTCGTTTCTTTTTCTCCGCTATGATCGTTCTTATCTGTGAAGCTAAACTTCGCAGTATTTGGAATGTTGATACGAGTCACTCCATCATTGATCTTAGCTGGAATAATCAATTCCACTTCTTGACCAGCAAGAGCTGTAGCGTTCGCAAAGTCCTTCATCGTTGCAGTCACGGTTTGACCCTCAACTGTTACATCGAAGAAGGCAGCAGCTGCTCCTTTGATAACTGGTTTGCTTGAAGTTTCATTGATAACTGACAAATCTCCTTCAAGTGTATCTGTAATCACAAATTTCTTGTAATCTGTAATATCGGTTGGAAGTTTTGTCTTAATGTTGTAGTTATACGCTTGACCTGTCGCGATATCTAAGTGATCAAGAGTTTCATTGATCTTCTTCGTTACAGGAGGTGGCGTTACGGTGACAGGTTTCGATTCAACTTTTTTCTCTACATTATTCTCATTTGTAAAGGAAATAGAAGCCTTATTTTCAATGGTTGTGCCTGTCACACCATTTTTAACTTTTGCAGGAATGACTAGTTCAACAGTTGAGTATTTTGCAAGTTCACCAAATTGACCATCCTTCACCGTTGCCGTAATCTCTTGGCCATTGGTGCGGATATCAAAGAGGGCAGCTGCAGAACCTTTAATACTTACGGCACCTGCAAGTTCCAAATTAGCATCTAGTGTATCACGAATCACAAATTTCTTGTAATTTGCAACATCACTTGGTACTGCTGTTGTAATGTTGTAGTTGTATGGTTGTCCATCAAATGTTTGGAATGTATCCAAGTTTTCATTAATCTTCTTATTAATAGAAGGTTCTTTTGGTTTTGGTGGTGTAACCGTTACTTTATTTGATGTTTTCTTGATATCATTCAAGACAACATCTGCCGTGTTAGGTACTTTAATTTGACCATCTTCCTTATATTTAGAAAGGTCAGCACCCGCACGAATCTTAGCCTTGAAGGTCAATTCAAGGTATTGAACATCTTTAGTCTTACGACGCGTTACCTTACGTGAGATTTTTTCGAGTTGAGTTTTATCAAGAGTCAGTGAAACAGTTTGACCTTCAACTTTTGCAGCAGTTTTCAACTCAGTATTATCTTTTTCACCAAGTTTTACATTCAAGCTATCTGCCTGAACTTCCAACTCTGAAACAACTGTATCTGTAAGGCTGAATGTATCTGCAAGGCCTGGCCATGGAACAGTCACTTTGTACTCGAAGAGTTGTTCTTCTGTCTTAAGATCTTCATGTTCCTTATCATTGACCTTCTTCGTAATTTCTGTTACAACTGGTGGTTTCACATAAACAGGATTTGAACGGCGAATCGTACTTGGTTTAGTATCTGTCTTGGCATGCGCATCTTGGTTTGGTTGATTGTCATCACCATTCCACATGATATTACCCTGGTTCAGCAAACCGAATCCATCATTATCCTGAAGAAGGGCCATAAATTCTTTACTTGCTTGATTATTGCGGTATTGTTCTTTCAAACGAACCTTGATGGTCATTTGAGCTTTCTTCAATACCAAGTAATTATAGTTTGATCCTTTAGCAGGAACATCAGCAACAACAACATCACGTTCGTTTCCAAGATCGTCATTTTGTTTCACGACACGAGTGGCCCATTTTTCTCCATTTGGTCCAGTAGCTGAACTTTCAACTACTTCCAAACGGTAGTCAAGTGGGTCTGTCAACATGACGTTCTTTTCAAATTCGTAGGCTACGTTATTGAAGTTGTAATCAAGAGTATAGGTGAACTCCTCTGCCTTGTCTGACAATTGTGCAGAATAGGCTTTTTTCTTTGTCAAACCAAGCGGGTCATCAATTTCTCCCAAGTCATTTCTCTTATCTGCGTCGGTAATTTTCTTAGTGACACTTGGGTAACAGTACTCGAGCTTTTGAACTTCAACTTTTTCATTACGTCCACCGATTTTTTGAGTTTTAAACTCACCCGTCTTGAAGACACCAGTCAACTCAGGAACTGTAACTTCTTCTTTTACAGGTTTATAATCAGCTGGCGGATCAACTTCATCCTCTTCATTCGTTTCAGGAGCACGTGCTTCCTTACTCAAATCATAGTCGAAACTGTTATTACCTGGATTGAAGACACTATCGGGTACATAGATTGTGACATTGTCGCCTTCTTGATTGATTCGACCACGAATTTGTTTTGATGGGTCTGTGACTTTTTCAACAACAGTCTTGCCATTGATTCGAACAGCATCCACCTTATATCCAGGTGTAACAGTGAACTCACCTTTAATGTCTTCCTTAATCAACGCAGCTCCAACAGATTCTAGAACTCGACTTGAGAACTTATTGATATCGCTTTGTTCATTAACATAGAAGGAAACATTCTTACCATTAATATTTTTAGCTGGAGAAGCCATCCCCTCTAATGCTTCATGGAAGATATCTTGGACACTTCGGTTATCTCCTATATTAAAATATTTTGAATAACCTTCTCTATATGTGTCATAATACTGAGCTTTAGAGTTTTCAAAGATTGATACGTCTTCCCAGAAACCTACTACTACAGTCCCTTCGGAACCAACAACATTTTTAAGTCTTGTAGATGCTTCCTTAACCTCTTCCACACGCCCTAAAACGTTTTGAGATGCTTCAGTTAGCTCATTAAAATTCCAGGCACGTGAAAGAATTTTGTTACGATAATCACTGTACTCTAGACGAACCTTACCATCCGGGTCACGTTTCCCATTAGCAACACCATCCGTAATCAAAAGGAAGATGGTCTTACGACCGTTAGCCATATTCCCTTTTATTTGATTATATTGAGCAATGACATCGTCAATAGCTGGAACGGTTGGTGTTCCTCCTGCTACCTTAATATTATCAATGAATTGATGGATATCATTTTGATCAGAAGACAAGTTGCTAGACTTGTATTTGTAATCATAATCAGCTCCCCAACCACCAACAACATCTTTACGACCTGTAAAATCATTATTGTAGTAATAGTTGTATCCATCCGCACCTTGGAAGGTTGCCATCATAACTCGGTCTGATGTATCCGGGTTATCAGTCTTAACCAAACGAGGATTATTCTCATCATAATTTTCTTCACTGACAAATGTTGTCAATGTTTTTAAGGCATTTTGGACATTAGGAATGGTGTTCCTGAACGATCCACTCGCATCCTGAAGGATAACTAAGTCGACCGGTTTACGTGGAACTGTCCACTTTGTTTGGTCCGATTTCTTTATCTTACGATAACATCCATTCTGGATAATTTCCGTATTATCTCCTACTCGAATTACCTCAGTTTCATCAGCCGCACCACGACCGAAACGTAAACTAGCTAATCCTAATGGCACAGAGAGAAACAGAATCGTAAACAGAATGGAGACCTTTTTAATGAAATCTCTCATAATTTTCTCTGAAATCCTATTGTGATTTCTTCTTCCTCCTTTTTCCCGAAATTAATGTATGTTAGTTTAGCAATTCTTGTAACTCTTTCGAGAAATTTTCAGCAGTGGTATGATTTACTAATACATTCTTTACCTGTTGCTGTTTTGTCACAAGATACATACTTGGTATGGTTTGAACCTGTAAAAGATCGGCTGCGGACTGATCTTCGTCATAATAATAGGGGAAAGTATATCCTTTTTCTTTGATATACTGATCAGCAGTTTCCTTTGTTTCTTTTCCTGGTTCGTTCATATTCAGAAGAACAAAATGAATTTGATCTCCATACTTTTCATACATCTGCTGAACAATGGGTAGTTGTTTCTGGCAATGCGGACACCAACTAGCCCATTCGACAACTAACATAGGTTTATCATACAGTTCCGAGATAGCAATCAATTTGCCATCTTGAGAGGTCATTTTAAATTCTGGAAGTTGTTGACCTTTTAAACTCAAAGCCGTATTGTTCTTATCACTAGAAGTTGATTGCGAAACTGACGATGAACCTATATCTCCATCCTTAGTGGGTCGGGTGTAATAAAGTAAACCCACCGCTAAACCTATGATGACACCCACCGCTAAAAATGGTAGCCACCACTTATCTTTTTGCATAACATCTCCTTTCCTTTAATAGTAAAATACAACGAATAAGTCTTGAGTAGATAACATATTAATACAATCAAACAAAAACTGCGACTCATTCATTCCAAATGATATTTTATCATTTACTATTCATTTATACAAGCAATACGTTGTCAAATAGTAAACTTTTTTTAAAAGTAGAAAATCGCCATTAAATACCATCATTGTACAGTTTTTCTAATCATAAACTTGATTTCGTTTTCTGAGATTTGTCAGAATATTCCCGTTTCCGATGCATAATTGTAAGCAAGGCAAGAAATATGAATTGCCTATATTACCTATACTAAAATTTGCATCAAAATACTTTTATAACATTGCAAAAATAAAAAAGATTATCCAATTAGATAATCTTTTTTATGTTCTTAATACAAATCAAGATAATTATCAACTTCCCATTGTGAAACAAATGTTGCATAGCTAGCCCACTCGATACGTTTGGCTTCAAGGAAGCTAGTGTAGATGTGTTCACCTAGGGCTGCCTTGACCACTTCATCTTCTGTCAAAGCTTTCAAGGCGTTATGAAGAGTTGATGGAAGGTCGGTGATTCCAGCTTCCTTACGCTCTTCTGCTGTCATGATGTAGATATTTTCTTCGATAGGAGCTGGTGCTTCGATTTTGTTTTCAATACCATGCAAACCAACTTCCAAAAGAACAGCCATAGCGATGTATGGGTTTGCCATTGGGTCCACTGAACGCAACTCAAGACGAGTTCCCATACCACGTGAAGCCGGCACGCGCACAAGTGGCGAACGGTTACGACCAGCCCAAGCAATGTAAACAGGCGCTTCATAACCTGGAACCAAACGTTTGTATGAGTTAACCGTTGGGTTCATGATGGCAGTATAGTTGTAAGCATGTTTGATCAAACCACCAAGGAAATGGTAGGCCGTTTCAGACAACTGCATTCCTTTTGGATCATTTGGATCAAAGAAAGCATTGTTTCCTTCTGCATCAAACAAGGACATATTACAGTGCATACCTGATCCAGCAATACCAAATTTCGGTTTCGCCATAAAGGTTGCGTAAAGGCCATGTTTGCGAGCAATGGTTTTAACAACAAGCTTAAAGATTTGAATCTTATCGCAGGCACGGAGAACTTCATCGTACTTAAAGTCAATCTCGTGTTGTCCAACCGCAACCTCGTGGTGACTCGCTTCAACTTCAAATCCCATTTTGGTCAAGACATTCACGATTTCACGACGTGTATTGTCCGCAAGGTCAGTAGGCGCCAAATCAAAGTAGCCACCCTTGTCATTTACCTCAAGAGTTGGATCCCCATTTTCATCCAGCTTAAAGAGGAAGAATTCTGGTTCTGGACCAAGGTTGAAGGATTTGAATCCTACTTCTTCCATATGACGAAGTGCACGCTTCAGATTGCCACGTGGGTCACCTGCAAAGGGTTCTCCTTCTGTTGTATAGACATCACAGATCAAACCTGCAACACTTCCATTTTCATCTCCCCAAGGGAAGACTGTCCATGTATCCAAGTCTGGGTACAAGTACATATCTGACTCATTGATACGTACAAAACCTTCAATAGAAGAGCCATCAAACATGGCTTTGTTTGACAAGACCTTATCTAACTGTTCATCTGTAGCAGGAATTTCGACGTTTTTCATGGTTCCCAGAATATCTGAAAACATGAGACGGATAAAGGTAACATTTTTTTCCTTGACTTCACGACGAATATCTGCAGCTGTGATTGGCATGGGTTTTCTCCTTAATATATATGACTACTTGCGATTGCCTAACCGCGACCAAAGGGTGACCGTACTGAAGCAAAGCGCCCCTGCTGGAGGAGTTCATTGTGGAGTGCACGACGCACTTCCGTCTGACTCACGGCTTTCTTGGACTTCGCCTCGCGTTCAGCATATTTTTTCTTAATCGCAGCAATATTATGACCTTCAGAGATATAATCTTTGATTTCAAGCAGACGATCCATGTCATTCAACGAATACATGCGACGGTTCCCTTCGTTTCGATCAGGTTTGATCAACTCTTGATCTTCATAATAACGAATCTGACGCGCCGAGAGATCGGTCAATTTCATAACACTGCCGATAGGAAAAACAGCCATATTTCGGCGAAATTCTCTTTCCTTCATTTACAATTTCCTTCTTCCTGTCTATTATAGTCTAAAAAAAGACATACGTCAATGAATAATGTCATAAAATGTAACATTATTTTCTTTTTTTCTCCCAAAAGAGTTTCAGTTGCTCAATATCATAATTAACAAGGATTGCGACAAAAACTCCCATAAATGTTTCAAATACGCGCGCAAACACGTACAAAAATGTTTCTCCGCTCGGTATTGATAGGGTAATGATCAACATAGCTGCCACACCACCGATAACTCCTGCCTTATTGTTCATGGCGACATTTGTCATAATGGTTAACATGGTGCAAATCGGAACAACTAGTAAGGTTACCCAAAAGGCTCCATGAAATAAAGTGTTTAAGAGGAAAAAGACAAGGGCGTAAAAACCGCCAATGCTATTTCCTAAGATACGCGAAGTTCCAAAATGGACACTCTTATCAAAGCTCTCTCGTAAACTGAAGACCGCTGTTAGTGCTCCGATTTGAAGCCCCTTCCAGCCAAAAAAACCAAAAATCAAGAGAACTATAAATACGGCAATCCCCGTTTTGAAAGTTCGCATACCAAGCTTGAACTGTGACTTATCAAATTTATATTTTTTAAAATAACTCATAATCTCAACTTTCTACTACCATTTTAACATAAATTAGTTGATTTTATGAGTGAAAATCAATAGGAAGCGTTTTTAATTTAGGGGTACAAAAAAGAGGAAACAAAGTTCCTCTTTTCTATTTAACTTTTAGAGCTTACTTGCTTTCGTCTTCTTTACGTTTCAACTGACCAAGTCCTAAAACCCCTACTAAAGCTGCTAGACCAAGATATGGCATGTAGCTTGAATCATTTGTACCTGTTTGAGGTAGAGTAGGGTTACCTTTTGGATTTGGAGTAGGAGTCGTTGGCTCCTCTGGTTTCTTAGGTTCTGGCGTTGTCGTACGAACTGTATTTGAAGCGTAAGCAACTTTGTTCACAGTATTTACATAGGTATTTTCAAAGGTTCCGACAGCAATTCGTTTCATTTGAATATAAGTCTCAGCCTGGAATGGAGAATCCAACTGAATCTCTTGAAGGAATTCTTCCTTGAAGCGAATTGTAAGCATTCCCTTATCTTGATCATGTTCAACCTGTGTTTCAGCGGTT
>NZ_GL732469.1:182512-183877 GCF_000187645.1 Streptococcus sp. C300 | reverse complement strand
TTTGACCATCAATATTGTCACTGCTTGGATCCATACTGATTGTCACATCTTTTTAGGTGTGATTTTCGGTACATTGTTAACAACTACTTCTGTAGCATAGCCATTTCCAAAATCAATTTGGTAGGCTTTGTTTTCATACTTACCACCCGTTTGACCAAATTCAGGTTTAACTGTCATCGGATCTGTGATGAGCAATGATTTTCCTGCGGCTACATAGTTCTTGTAGAATTCGGCTGGATTATCAGCTGAGAAGAGTTGGAAAGCACCTTTAACAGTGATGTTTGCTTTCTTCAACAGCTCTTGAACCTTCTTAGGCGCAGCTTCTAAACTGTCATATTTTTGAACGCTGACACCTGATACTTGATTTCCTTTTTCATCTGCAACCTTAACCAAATCAGGGCGAACATCTAAAGCTTCCTCTGGATAATCATCTACGTAGTAGAAGCCGTTTTGGATTGCTTCCTTAGAAGATTTATCACCTTTATATTGATCCAAATCCCATGTTAATTCGTAGTAGTTGGTTGAACCAGCTAAAACTTCTTTTCCATCGATATTAAGGCCTTCTTTATTCTTATTTACTTTCGTTGGCTTAATATAGTTGTTATTTGGATTATCAGGATCATTTGGTTTACCAGGAGTCGTTACACGAACAACATTTGACTTAATACCATAAGCATCATTGACTGTCAAAGTAAAGTTATTAGTATAAGTTGCCCCATCATTCAAGACACGACCAACAACCGTTGGATGAAGAGTCTCAACAGGTTTAGTTAAGTCAGCATTGTAACTTGCCAATGTCTCCTCAGTAGCCTTAAAGGTTACAGTATGACTGGCTTCATCATAAGTTGTATCAAAGCCTGTACTTGCAGCCTTAGTTGCATCCAAGTCAAACTGATAGCCAGTTGGAAGTGGATCTACCAATACAAACGAAGTTGTTTTTGGACGACCTGCAGTTAAAGCCTCTGTTTTCAGTTCAAACTTCACTACAGACTGCTTAGCAACTAGAGTACGGTCGATATCTACTCCATCCTCATTTTTAATTTCTTTATTAATTTGAGGTTGCGCCAACAAGCTATTATAATGGAAGTGTACTGTCGGCACTGCTGGAGGAGTCGGCAGCTGTTTAGGAGTTGGTGCTAGCGGCGGAGTTGGCAATGGATCATAGTTTGGCTCTTCTGGTTTTGATGGCTCTGGTTGATCTGGAGTCTTAACTGGTGGAGTTGGCTCATTTTCATATGTTGGTGCTACTGGTGCTGGCTCCAATGGCTTCTCTGTTTCATATGTTGGCTCTTCCGGTTTTGATGGCTCCGGTTGATCTGGAGTCTTAACTGGTGGAGTTGGCTCATTTTCATATGTTGGTGCTAC
>NZ_GL732469.1:180836-182405 GCF_000187645.1 Streptococcus sp. C300 | reverse complement strand
TGGCTTCTCTGTTTCATATGTTGGCTCTTCCGGTTTTGATGGCTCCGGTTGATCTGGAGTCTTAACTGGTGGAGTTGGCTCATTTTCATATGTTGGTGCTACTGGTGCTGGCTCCAATGGCTTCTCTGTCTCATATGTTGGCTCTTCCGGTTTTGACGGCTCCGGTTGATCTGGAGTTTTTACTGGTGGTGTTGGCTCATTTTCATATGTTGGTACTACTGGAGCTGGTTCCAGTGGTTTCTCTGTCTCATACATTGGTTGAGTTGGAGCTGTTGGTGCAACAGGTTTCGTCGGAACCCCAATTGCATTAATGTTTGAATTGAAAGCAAACCAAATATTTCCAC
The DNA here is from genome assembly GCF_000187645.1 of Streptococcus sp. C300. Classification (GTDB taxonomy): domain Bacteria; phylum Bacillota; class Bacilli; order Lactobacillales; family Streptococcaceae; genus Streptococcus; species Streptococcus oralis_CQ. The sequence continues at coordinate 182,061 of NZ_GL732469.1, read as the reverse complement.
TTTTAGAAGAAGCCATATTAAAGCTAATCTCCGATTGAGTTATTTCACCGACAATAGCTCCGTACCAATTATTTGGACTAGAGGTTGTATCCCATTCCGATGTATTCCAACGAGCGCCTAGCGATTTTTCTGCATTTGATGAATCTGCATAAGCAGAGTTATTTTCATGAATCTTGATAGATGAACCAGAAATTGGAATATATCGACCGTTAAAGTTTCTAACACTTTCAATTGCATCTTTATCAATTGCTCCACTACCGTTACCTCTATTTAGAGATGAAAAATTAACTAATCCTCCTGTGAGATTCATAAGTTGACCTTCTTCATCATAAAACTTGACTTTTACATTAATGTTTGTAGAAGTAAAATAATCATTATACCATGCTGTCACAGTTGGATCACTCGAGGCAAACATAGTCATTTTGGTTCCATCGTTAAAACCTGTTTCTTTTAATGTGTAAGTGTAAACTACTTTTGAAATTTTCTTACCATTAAAACTTGAATTTTTTAGACCAGTATAGGTAACATCGACTGGTTTATCCTTTTCTAATACAAGCTTTGCATAAGTGTTATTCGAATTGATTGCATTGAAATATGAATATGCTGTAGATTTTTTCCTATCAGGATTTGTTGGCGAAATCCCCCATGATTTTACCAAAGCATCCAATTCCTGCTGCCCATATTGATGTACAGATGAATCAATTGTTCGTATTGCATTTGGTTCTGATTTAAAGTTCAACGATTGTGATCTTGGTTCTGAAAGATAACCATCTTGTTTCTTTTTACTCTCCGCTTCTGCGAGTGCTGCAGTATAAGCTGCGAACTCTTTCTTATATTTGGCAAGATCTGCTTCATACTGCTTCATCGCCACTTCATAAGTTGCTTTTGCAGTTTCATTACGTTGTTTAATCGCTTCATTTTCAGCTTGAAGCGCAGCATTTTTTACCTTATTATCTTCAACAGCCTTTTCATAGGCTGCTTTTGCATCGGCATTTGCTTTTTGAACGCGAGCTAGTTCTGTCTGATAAGCCGCTAGCTTAGCTTGGTAGTCTGCTTCGTTGGTAGCATTTGCTTGCTTAACTGCCGCCAAATCTGCTTCATATTTCTTCACCGCTGCATCATAAGTCGATTTTGCAGTGGCGTTACGCTGCTTAATAGCTTCATTTTCAGCTTGGATAGTCTATTGTTTTTAGCTTGTATTTTCTTCAACAGCCTTTTCATTAGG
>NZ_GL732469.1:178271-180499 GCF_000187645.1 Streptococcus sp. C300 | reverse complement strand
TCAGCATTGATTTTATCTGTTTCAGCCTGATGAGCTGCGACTTCTTTTTATATGCTTCAGTTGTTGTCTTTACTTCTTCAGCCTGTTTAGCATAGTCGCTTTTAATCTCATCTTGCTTTTGAGCATTCTCTGTAGCAGTTGTGGCTGTTCCTTTGTCTTTTGTTTCATCTTGAACTACCTTAACTCCTGCAGATTTTGCATCAGCAACTGCTTTATCCAAATCAGCTGATGATACTTCTACTGGCAAAGCTGAGTCTTTAGAACCAGCCTTAGCTTGGCTTTCTTTGGCAACTTGACTCATTTCACCCTGAGCTTCAGGTAGATTTGTGGCTGGGTTCCCTGTAGTAGCTACCTCAACCGTACTTGTACTAGTTGTCTCTGTAACTTCATCAGCAAATACTGCTTTGTCTGCCAAAGCAATCAAAGCCGTTCCTAAAACAGCACCACACAAAGTTTTCGCAACTTTGCTTTTACGAAATCCATAGACTTCTTTTTTATTTTTCATTATAAGTCATTTCCTTATCTAAATTTAGTCGTTACTTCTTATATTAACACTTTACAAGGCAAGATACAAATATTTACTCTTTTCTCTTTTTATTTATAGAAAAATTCCACATGTTTATAAATTAAATTAAAAAGAAGATGGTCACACCATCTTCTTTTAGTTAAACTATTTATTTTGGCTCTATAATATTTGTAGTGGGTAAATCCCCTATAGATATTATGGAGCCTATTTTGTTGTAGAGAAAAAGTCCCATATGACCTATAATGAAAAGCAACCAAACCATCATTAGAAAGAGCCATATGGAACAATTACATTTTATCACAAAACTACTCGATATCAAAGACCCTAATATCCAAATTATAGACATCATCAATAAGAATACCCACAAGGAAATCATTGCTAAATTGGATTATGATGCCCCACTTTGTCCTGATTGCGGAAGCCAAATGAAGAAATATGACTTTCAAAAACCTTCTAAAATCCCTTACCTTGAAACGACTGGTATGCCTACTAGAATTCTCCTTAAAAAACGCCGTTTTAAGTGCTATCAGTGCTCTAAAATGATGGTCTCTGAGACTCCTATAGTCAAGAAAAATCACCAAATCCCTCGTATCATCAACCAAAAGATTGCCCAAAAGCTAATTGAAAAGACTTCTATGACTGGCATTGCCCATCAGCTGTCTATTTCAACTTCAACTGTCATTCGCAAACTCAATGACTTCCGTTTTAAGCATGATTTTTCTCGTCTGCCTGAGATTATGTCCTGGGACGAGTATACCTTCACTAAGGGAAAGATGAGTTTTATTGCGCAAGATTTTGAAAAGCTCAATATCATCACTGTTCTTGAGGGCAGAACACAAGCTATCAAGCGCTACTGGAAGCTCATTCAACAGGATAGTCGTAAACTCAGTGATAAGCGTTTTTATCGCCCTACTTTTCGTATGCACTTAACCAATAAAGAAATCCTAGACAAGCTTTTGAGCTATTCAGAAGACTTGAAACACCACTATCATCTCTATCAACTCTTGCTTTTTCACTTTCAGAATAAGAAACCAGAGAAATTTTTCGGACTCTTTGAAGACAATATAAAGAAGGTTCATTCTCTTTTTCAGACTGTCTTTAAAACATTTCTAAAGGACAAAGGGAAAATCGTCAATGCCCTTCAGTTATCCTATTCCAACGCAAAATTGGAAGCGACTAATAATCTCATCAAACTTATCAAACGCAATGCCTTTGGTTTTCGGAACTTTGAAAACTTCAAGAAGCGAATTTTCGTCGCTCTGAATATCAAAAAAGAAAGGACGAAATTTGTCCTTTCTCGAGCTTAGCTTTTCTTCAACCCACTACAGTTGACAATGAGCCGAAAAAGAGGAAACAAAGTTCCTCTTTTCTATTTAACTTTTAGAGCTTACTTGCTTTCGTCTTCTTTACGTTTCAACTGACCAAGTCCTAAAACCCCTACTAAAGCTGCTAGACCAAGATATGGCATGTAGCTTGAATCATTTGTACCTGTTTGAGGTAGAGTAGGGTTACCTTTTGGATTTGGAGTAGGAGTCGTTGGCTCCTCTGGTTTCTTAGGTTCTGGCGTTGTCGTACGAACTGTATTTGAAGCGTAAGCAACTTTGTTCACAGTATTTACATAGGTATTTTCAAAGGTTCCGACAGCAATTCGTTTCATTTGAATATAAGTCTCAGCCTGGAATGGAGAATCCAACTGAATCTC
>NZ_GL732469.1:176788-178193 GCF_000187645.1 Streptococcus sp. C300 | reverse complement strand
AAAAAGAGGAAACAAAGTTCCTCTTTTCTATTTAACTTTTAGAGCTTACTTGCTTTCGTCTTCTTTACGTTTCAACTGACCAAGTCCTAAAACCCCTACTAAAGCTGCTAGACCAAGATATGGCATGTAGCTTGAATCATTTGTACCTGTTTGAGGTAGAGTAGGGTTACCTTTTGGATTTGGAGTAGGAGTCGTTGGCTCCTCTGGTTTCTTAGGTTCTGGCGTTGTCGTACGAACTGTATTTGAAGCGTAAGCAACTTTGTTCACAGTATTTACATAGGTATTTTCAAAGGTTCCGACAGCAATTCGTTTCATTTGAATATAAGTCTCAGCCTGGAATGGAGAATCCAACTGAATCTCTTGAAGGAATTCTTCCTTGAAGCGAATTGTAAGCATTCCCTTATCTTGATCATGTTCAACCTGTGTTTCAGCGGTTAAGTCTGTCCCTGCCTTGATAACACGACCGTCTTTCAATCGGATATCGACCTTGGCAAGAACTTTATAGTTTCCAGTGTATTGATCACCTTTTTGGTCATAATCATCTACAAAACTATAGTCATTCAAGTCCTCAGAATGATTTTGTGGAATCAAACCACCAATTAAACGATAATTGAAGTACTGGTTCAACGGAATTGTTTGACCATCAATATTGTCACTGCTTGGATCCATACTGATTGTCACATCTTTTTTAGGTGTGATTTTCGGTACATTGTTAACAACTACTTCTGTAGCATAGCCATTTCCAAAATCAATTTGGTAGGCTTTGTTTTCATACTTACCACCCGTTTGACCAAATTCAGGTTTAACTGTCATCGGATCTGTGATGAGCAATGATTTTCCTGCGGCTACATAGTTCTTGTAGAATTCGGCTGGATTATCAGCTGAGAAGAGTTGGAAAGCACCTTTAACAGTGATGTTTGCTTTCTTCAACAGCTCTTGAACCTTCTTAGGAGCAGCTTCTAAACTATCATATTGTTGAACACTGATACCTGATACAAGGTTGCCCTCTAGATCACGAATCTTAACCAATTCTGGTTGAAGCGTTAAAGCTTCTTCTGGATAATCATCCACATAGTAGAAACCGTTTTGAATCGCTTCTTTAGAAGATTTATCTCCCTTGTATTGATCCAAACCCCATGTAAGTTCATAGTAGTTCGTTGAGCCAGCTAGAACTTCTTTGCCATCAATATTCACACCTTGCTTGTTCTTGTTAACTTTCAAAGGCTTGATGTAGTTGTTATTTGGATTGTCAGGATCATTTGGTTTACCTGGAGTCGTTACACGAACAATGTTTGACTTGACACCATAGGCATCGTTGACTGTCAAGGTAAAGTTATTTGTATAAGTCGCCCCATCATTCAAGACACGACCAACAACCGTTGGATAAAGAGTTTCAACAGGTTTA
>NZ_GL732469.1:175801-176746 GCF_000187645.1 Streptococcus sp. C300 | reverse complement strand
ATCATATTGTTGAACACTGATACCTGATACAAGGTTGCCCTCTAGATCACGAATCTTAACCAATTCTGGTTGAAGCGTTAAAGCTTCTTCTGGATAATCATCCACATAGTAGAAACCGTTTTGAATCGCTTCTTTAGAAGATTTATCTCCCTTGTATTGATCCAAACCCCATGTAAGTTCATAGTAGTTCGTTGAGCCAGCTAGAACTTCTTTGCCATCAATATTCACACCTTGCTTGTTCTTGTTAACTTTCAAAGGCTTGATGTAGTTGTTATTTGGATTGTCAGGATCATTTGGTTTACCTGGAGTCGTTACACGAACAATGTTTGACTTGACACCATAGGCATCGTTGACTGTCAAGGTAAAGTTATTTGTATAAGTCGCCCCATCATTCAAGACACGACCAACAACCGTTGGATAAAGAGTTTCAACAGGTTTAGTTAAATCAGCATTGTATGTTGCCAATGTCTCCTCAGTAGCCTTAAAGGTTACAGTGTGACTAGCTTTGTCATAGCTTGTTTCAAAACCTTTGCTTGCAGCCTTGGTTGCTTCCAAATCAAACTGATAGCCAGTTGGAAGTGGATCTACCAATACAAATGAAGTTGTTCTTGGACGACCAGCTGTCAACGCTTCTGTTTTCAACTCAAACTTCACTACAGACTGCTTAGCAACTAGAGTACGATCGATATCTACTCCATCCTCATTTTTAATTTCTTTATTAATCTGAGGTTGTGCAAAAAGACGATTGTAATGGAAGTGAACTGTTGGCACCGCTGGTGGTGTTGGCAACTGCTTAGGAGTTGGTGCTACCGGCGGAGTTGGCAATGGATCATAATTTGGCTCTTCTGGTTTTGATGGCTCTGGTTGATCTGGAGTTTTTACCGGTGGAGTTGGCTCATTTTCATAGCTTGGTGCTACTGGAGCTGGTTCCAATGGTTTCTCTGT
>NZ_GL732469.1:173758-175561 GCF_000187645.1 Streptococcus sp. C300 | reverse complement strand
CTGGAGCTGGTTCCAATGGTTTCTCTGTCTCATATGTTGGCTCTTCTGGTTTTGATGGCTCCGGTTGATCTGGAGTTTTTACCGGTGGTGTTGGCTCATTTTCGTAGCTTGGTGCTACTGGAGCTGGTTCCAATGGTTTCTCTGTCTCATATGTTGGCTCTTCTGGTTTTGATGGCTCTGGTTGATCTGGAGTTTTTACCGGTGGTGTTGGCTCATTTTCGTAGCTTGGTGCTACTGGAGCTGGTTCCAATGGTTTCTCTGTCTCATAAGTAGGAGCTTGTGGTGCAGTTGGTTCTACTGGCGGAGTTGGTTTTTCTAATGTGATGGTTGGCAAATTAGTTGCTCGAACATTTCCGTTAATCGCAAACCAAATATTTGGCTTTTTGGGAGATAATTTCTCTGCTCTACGTGGATCATTCGCTGCAGGCTGTCCCAACACTTCTGAAGACGAAATTGTTCCGATAGTCATACTATTTGAAGGACCTGAGATTTCCACTGCTCCCGCACCATACCAAGAGTTTGGTGCATCTGCATTATCCCAACCAGAATCTGGTTGACTATTCTTATACATGGTGAAGCGGGAACCACCAACTCCTTTTTTGAAGTTTTCAGATTCTGTCGCATAAATTTGGCCGTTCTTTTCACCAACTGAAGAACCCGAAATTTTGATGAAATTCCCAGTATAATCTTTAGCCATCTCGATTGAGTTTGCTTCGCGGTTAAGAGACGCTACAGACATCAAGGCCTTGTCAAAATTAATAATTTGACCATCTTCATCATAGAATTGAAACTCAGTCTTAACGAAGAGAGAGGTAGCATCTTCTGTATTACCAGTATAAGCCGAAGCGAAAACCCCCATCGTTGGGTCTTTAAAAATTCCCAACCAAGCCTTATCATTGCGGAACTTGGAACTAGGATCAAGAGTATAAGTATAGACGATTTTAGAAACTTTTTTCCCTTGATAGTAAGTCCCCTGAAGATTCGTATAAGTTGCTGTTGCAGACTGACCTCGTTTCAGCAGGACTGAAGACCATTCAGTTGGTCCCTTACCACTTGTTACATTTGAATTGTACTCAGAATACTTACCGACTGTACCAAAGCTTTCCTGTTTGTTTGTCTGGTAGTTAGCATTTTGAATGTCTGTTACTTTAAAGTTATCCAACTGGAAGAGTTTATTGGCAAATTCTGCAGTATTCTTCACAGCTGCTTCCATGCCAGTATAGCTAACAAATTCACCAGTTGTAGTCAATGAAAGTTCAGCATTAGGCTCCGATTTGAAAATCAAACTTTGAGCACTTGGGCGACTCAAGTTTCCATCTTCATTCTTCTTTGATTCTGCTAAAGCCATAGCTGCCTTAATTTTGGCCTGCTCAGCTTCATAAGCTTGCAACTTAGCCGGATACTCAGCCAACTCTTTCTTATATTTGGCAAGATCAGCTTCGTATTTAGCTAATTTTGCTTCATAGTCAGTTTTAGCCGCGGCATTGCGTTGTTTGATTGCTTCATTCTCAGCTTCAATCGCAGCATTTTTTACCTTATTATCTTCAACAGCCTTTTCATAGGCTGCTTTTGCATCGGCATTTGCTTTTTGAACGCGAGCTAGTTCTGTCTGATAAGCTGCTAGCTTAGTTTGGTAGTCTGCTTCGTTGGTAGCATTTGCTTGCTTAACTGCCGCCAAATCTGCTTCATATTTCTTCACCGCTGCATCATAAGTCGATTTTGCAGTGGCGTTACGCTGCTTAATAGCTTCATTTTCAGCTTGGATAGCATTGTTTTTAGCTGTATTTTCTTCAACAGCCTTTT
>NZ_GL732469.1:159426-173362 GCF_000187645.1 Streptococcus sp. C300 | reverse complement strand
TTTCTAGCCTGATGAGCTTGCGTACTTCTTTTTTTATTATTGCTTTCAGTTGTTTGTCTTTACTTCTTCAGCCTGTTTAGCATTAGTCGCTTTTTAATCTCATCTTGCTTTTGAGCATTCTCTGTAGCAGTTGTGGCTGTTCCTTTGTCTTTTGTTTCATCTTGAACTACCTTAACTCCTGCAGATTTTGCATCAGCAACTGCTTTATCCAAATCAGCTGATGATACTTCTACTGGCAAAGCTGAGTCTTTAGAACCAGCCTTAGCTTGGCTTTCTTTGGCAACTTGACTCATTTCACCCTGAGCTTCAGGTAGATTTGTGGCTGGGTTCCCTGTAGTAGCTACCTCAACCGTACTTGTACTAGTTGTCTCTGTAACTTCATCAGCAAATACTGCTTTGTCTGCCAAAGCAATCAAAGCTGTTCCTAAAACAGCGCCACACAACGTTTTCGCAACTTTACTTTTACGAAATCCATAGACTTCTTTTTTATTTTTCATTATAAGTCATTTCCTTATCTAAATTTAGTCATTACTCCTTATACTAGCACTTTACAAGGCAAGATGCAATTATTTACTCTTTTTTTTTATTTATAGAAAAATTCCACCTATTTATAAATTAAATTAAAAAGAAGATGGTCACACCATCTTCTTTTAGTTAACTATTTATTTTTCAGTCAAAGCTGCCAATCCTGGAAGAACTTTACCTTCAAGGAGTTCCATTGATGCTCCACCACCAGTAGAGATCCATGAGAACTTGTCTGCACGGCCAAGGTTGATGGCTGCAGCAGCTGAGTCACCACCACCGATGATTGATTTCACACCTGGTTGTTTCACGATAGCGTCCATGACACCGATTGTACCAGCTTGGAAGTCAGGGTTTTCAAATACACCCATAGGTCCGTTCCATACAACTGTTTTCGCACCAGTCAAAGCTTCATCAAATTTAGCGATAGATTTTGGACCGATATCCAAACCAAGGAAACCTGGGTCTACTGCTTCACCTTCAGTGTCTTTCACTTCAGTGTAGTCAGCAAATGCGTTTGCTTCTTTTGAGTCAACTGGCAAGATCAATTTACCGTTTGCTTTTTCAAGAAGAGCTTTCGCAACATCCAATTTATCTTCTTCTACAAGTGAGTTACCGATTTCGATACCTTGAGCTTTGTAGAATGTATAAGTCATCCCACCACCGATAAGAACTTTATCAGCTTTTTCAAGCAAGTTTTCGATAACACCGATCTTGTCTGAAACTTTTGAACCACCAAGGATAGCCACGAATGGACGTTCTGGAGCTTCAACTGCTTCTTGGATGTAGGCAATTTCATTTTCAAGAAGGAATCCAGCAACAGCTTTTTCAACGTTTGCTGAGATACCGACGTTAGATGCGTGTGCGCGGTGAGCTGTACCGAATGCATCGTTTACGAAGATACCATCTCCAAGAGATGCCCAGTATTTACCAAGTTCAGGATCGTTTTTAGATTCTTTCTTGCCGTCAACATCTTCGAAACGAGTGTTTTCAACCAAGAGAACTTGTCCATCTTCAAGAGCGTTAACAGCGGCTTCCAATTCAGCACCACGTGTAACACCTGGGATAAATTTAACTTCTTGTCCCAATTTAGCAGCCAAGTCAGCAGCTACAGGAGCAAGTGATTTACCTTCTTTGTCTGCTTCTTCTTTTACACGTCCAAGGTGAGAGAAGAGGATTGCACGTCCACCTTGTTCAAGGATGTACTTGATAGTTGGAAGAGCTGCAGTGATACGGTTGTCATTGGTAATCACGCCATCTTTAACAGGTACGTTGAAGTCAACACGAACGAGAACTTTTTTCCCTTTCAAGTCAACGTCTTTAACAGTCAATTTTGCCATTAGATATGACTCCTTCTTTTTTTATACGTGTTAATTATATCACAAAATCCGCAAAAGAGATAGAAAAACCCTAAACTTTTCTTGTTCATTCTTCTATCTACTAACCTAAAAATCTAGGATTACCGTACGGGAAATGGCAATTTTCACATAATTCGGTTGGAATAATTTAGGTAAATTTCTTGATTGATCTACCTAATTACTTCTATACCATTCTTTTTCTAACATTTTAATCCTTAATATTCTAAACTCTACAGTCCTTCTTTTTGAATTGCTAGGTTTCTTATTATACAATATAACTAAAATAGTTTCTTTAGTTTGTGCTATTTGAGATTAAAAGAAGGGGAATTGCTACCATGAAATTAGAAAGACTAATCTATATTTTACTGTCTCTTTCAAATAAGAAGAGAATAACAGCTAAAGAGATTGCAGAGAGATTTGAAATATCTACTCGAACTGTATATAGGGACATGGATACACTCAGTTTAGCGGGGATCCCAATCTATTCGGAACGTGGAGATAAGGGAGGTTTCTATATACCGAGCGACTATAAGATAGACAGAAACTTTTTCACTGAGGAGGAGAGACAGTTTATCATTAATATGAGCCAAAATGTTAGTAAAATCGTTGGTCATTCAAGTCTTGACAGTATCGAACACAAGCTGTCTTCTCAAGAAATTACAAGAGCAAACAGTCCTTTTTACTTTGATCTCAGTTCCTGGACTCTTAATACAAATTATTTACTAGACATTGAGGAAGCGATACAATCTAAACAGATGATTTCTTTTTCTTACTATTCGAAAAAACAAGAGAAAAGTCAGCGAACAATTATCCCATACAGATTGATCTATAAACTGAATGCTTGGTATGTTATCGGTTACTGCTTAGAAAAATTAGATTTTCGTATTTTTAAATTAACTCGAATTCGAGAACTAGAACCAGTGGAGATAAAAGATAAATCATTCGATTATCCACGTTTATCTCAAGAAATGTTAGAGCTTTTTTTAAATCCCCCAAAACATAAAGTGGAGGGGCAAAGAGAAGAAATCGAACTAGTTTTTACAAGATTTGCACTTCCAAAAATCTACGATTACTTCACGGAAGAAGAAATCAGAGTCGAGGACGAAATAATAAAAGTTCAGGCATTTAGAGCTTTAACTCCTTCATTTTTTGATTTACTATTAAGTTTTGGTTATCAAGTAAAGGTCGTATCCCCAAGTCACTTACAAAATCTACTGGTCAGTACTCTCAAAAAAAATCTTCAGCAATATGACAACCTGTAGTCATATTTCCTTTTGTATACTCTTAAGTGGGCAAAATATTTCGTGATATTCATCATAGCCCAATTATTTTACAGGAGGTTCCAAATGGATACAAAAACACTTGCAGAAAGCTATTTTACGGCAGTAAATGAGGGAGGCTGGGAAGATTTCGTAGCTGAAAACTTTGATTATGGCATGTGCGATAGTATAGAAATTCGACAAGGACGTGATGTTTATTTGCAAGGCGCAGGCCAATTCTATGCTTTAAGCCAGCATCTTGAAGTGAAGCAATTACTTGTTGATGGTCGAGCAGTCTCAGCTTTAAATCGATACCGTCTACATTCTCCTCAAGGAAAAGAACTTGAACTGGATGTCGCAGAATTTCTGAAATTCGATGAATTTGATAAATTAGTTGCATCCAATATTTATTTCGACACCTATCGTTTCCAAAAATTTATCCAAGGAATTGAATAACAAAAATCTAGCTTCAAATTTACTCTTCAATTTCAAAACTAAAAACAAGGTCTAACTAATCTACAGTCAAACCTTGTTTTTTTATTTTTATGAGAAAATCCAAGATTCGTAAATCTGATTAGTCTTCTCTCCTCTTTTTAGAGAGCAAGCCGTAGCCACTCATTACTCCGAGAAGTCCCAGCGCTACTAGACTAGCATCTCTTGTCGCTCCCGTATTTGGCAGCTCTTTACTTACTTCTTCAACTTTTGCTGGTGTTGCTGAAAGAGCTTGATCCCTTGTTTGTGAGACTTGATCCTCTTTCGTTCCTACTTCAACAATTTCTGGAAGAGCTTCCTTGAGAACCTCAGTAGAATGAAGGGTGCGTTTGCCCTGAGCATCAACTTCTACAAAGCGACGAACTTGGCCTTCAACTCCTGCTTGAACTAGCTGGCGTTGTCCTTTGAGAAGGGCTGCATTTGGTCGTTCCTGACGTTCGAAGGAAACTGTCCCCTCTTCAATTTCCAGTTTCGGAGTTTCTAGAACTAAATCTTTCACACCTTCAGCTGGTTGGTTGCTTGATAGAACTTTTGTTCCAACTTCGGTGATTTCTGGGATTGCTTCCTTGACTACCTCAGTCGAACGAAGAGTGCGTTTGCCTTGGCTATCTACTTCTACAAAGCGACGGACTTGACCTTCAACTCCAGCTTGCACAATACGGCGTTGTCCTTTGAGAAGTTCGGAGTTTGGTCGCTCCTGACGTTCAAAGGCTGTTGTTTCAGTTTCAATAACTAGTTCAGGGAGGGCCTCAACCGTTGGAGCCACTTCATTTGGATCCATACTTCCAATATGGTGACTTTCTTCTGCAGGAGCTAGTTTCTTATTTAGCTTTTCTTTCATTTCCGCAAACGCTTGAGGAGTTGGCATCTCTGAAGCTAATAAAGTTTCTGCTTGTTCAATCAACTCAGCTTGGGAATCTTTTTCACGGACAGATTCGAGCAAGCCTTCCAATTCTTCTCTAGCAGTCTGATAACGTTGATTTCCATCCAGGTCTGTCCCTGCTTGTTTCAACTCATTCAAAGCTCTGTTGACCTCTTCTTGACTGGCATCATGGTTTTCTGCAACAGCTTTCGCTGCATTGAGCTTCTCTACTAGTGCTGCTTGTTTGTCCTCGCTTGAGAAGGTGTAGGCAAGAGTTGACTGACGGCCTTGGGCAGCAGTGATTTCTTGTTTGAGGTACTCATCGTTGACAGCTGCTTTTGGAGAAACCAAGACATCAAACTCGGCGGTGTGTCCCTTGTAATGCAAGGTCAAGGTTTGTCGTCCAGTCTTCTGAGCATCGTAGCCTGTAATTTCAACACCTTGATCTGTGAAGGCATGACTTTCTTCTGTCTCATCATCATAGAGAACGCCGAAGCGACCTTCTGCAAGATCCAGTTGCTCTCCTACTAGATAGTCTGTTTTCGGTTTCTGAGTAATGTACAAGCCTGCTACTTCTTTCGGCTTCCCTTCATCTTGACCAGTCACTTGTACCTTCAAGGCACCAGTAACTGGAAGTCCAAGGTAGCTGACTGTGAGCTTTTGTTCCCCTTTTTGATGAGCGTTGTAGCCAGATACTGTCACACCTGAGTGAGTAAGGTTGATCAGCTCATCGGCTTGTCCCCCTTCGTATTGAACACGGAGAGTCCCACCTCTAAGGTCAAGTTTTTCTCCCTCTTTGTAAACTATCTTCTTAGGTCCTTTTTCAAGGCTAACTGCAGCAATTTTTCTCTCATCCTGCGGAATTGCTACTGCCAAGGTGTTACTGATTTCTTTGCCAGGTAGTTGGGTACGATAGTAGAGGAGAGTTGGTTGCTTGTCAAAGCCCAATGGTGCTGTTGCCAAGTCGCCTCCAGTTTCAGACTTCAAGGTTGCAATTGGTGTTTGTGAATCAGCCTTGTCGTAAACGGTGATGGTTGCACCCGCTGGAACATCAGAGAAACCTAGTTGAACTTGATGGTTTCCAAGTGAACGGGCAGCTACCTTAGTCATTGGAATATTTTGACTTTCTGTATCTAGTGTTTCGTACATCTTCCAGTTGTAGATACGAATGGCTTTCCAAGGTGTTCCGTTATCTGAAGTGATAACTTTTAGGCGCCAGTCTTGAGCTGTGATTGGTTTGTCAAGAGTGATATCCGTAACGTGCGCTCTATTGCCACGGACTTCCTTAGCTAACTTCCATTCACCATCTGCATCTTTATAATAAAGGTCAAAATCTTTGGTGTTCATCAAACCGTCGTTTACGGATTCTCCACCAGCTCCCGCATGATCCATGACCCATCTAACAACACGGCGTGGCTTGGTCAAGCGAATATCCACACTACCGCTCAACTGAGCTGAAGACCACTTATCTGACAAGCTAGTAATGGTACCGTTCAACATACCTTCAATGCCTTCTCCACCTTCAGTATTTGGGAAAGTGCTACCAATAACCGTTGCCCCTGGAACAATATTTTCAGCCAAAGGTCTTGGGAGAGTGGTATCTTGAACAGTCATCCCCCAGTTAAAGGATGCCGTCGCCGCTTCAGAACGAAGGCCATTTTTACCAACTGCAACGACTTTCAGTTCCTGAGTCCTACCAATCGCATTAGCAGAACGGCTAACTTTTGGCAAGTAGATGGTTGAAGCAGATGAACCTGTCAACAAACGCCAGTTATCCCCGTCTTTTTCGTAGACTTCATAGAAATCCGCATCTTGGTTACCCGAAAATTGAACCACTGCTTCAGCTTCTTGGGCATTCTTAAGAGATTGTTTCACCACTGAGAGTCCAGTCGGCGCTTGTGGTGATTGGTGATTGTCCGAAATTGTTAATTGTCCTAGGTTGAACTGATAATCTTTTACAGCCCCTTCATGTTCGAAGAAGAGTTTGACTGCATAGATGGTTTTTCCAGCTAGTGAGCTGAGGTCAAATTCTTCATTCTTCCAGTCATCAGAGAGAGTCAGTTCTTTCCATGCAGCTGCATCCTCAAATTTGTAGTCTGGTGTTGTAGAGAAAGCCATATAAACTTTAGAGCCTTTTCCTCCCTTGTGGGCAACACGAAGTTTGGTTTTCTCAGTTACTTCTAGTTTGGTAGAATACAAATTCACATCCTGGTCCGTCTTACCAGCTACATCACCTGAGAATTTAAGGGAGTTACCTCCATTATAGGCATCTGTAAAGTCATATTCTGCACGAAGTTTTTCCCCCGTTGAAGTCTGCCACCAGCGCCATGTTGGCAAGACACCAGAAACAGAACGGTAGTTCCACTCAGAATCCTTAGAAACTTTACCGTCTACAAACCACTTTCTACCATGACCTGTATTAAAGGAGGTCGTGAAGGTTCGGCCAACTGCTGGTGTGCGGTCAGCAACTAAATTGGCAATTCCATACCACTCTTTATCTGCTGGTTTTTGAGCCGTTGGATCTCCTTGGTAGCCTGTAAAGAAGATGTCTTCGTTCTTATGGTAGTCTTCGCCTGTTTTTCCTAGACTGGTAATCGTATCTGGTGCAAAAAGTCCAAGTGACAAACGCAACTTGCCTTTTTCATCTAAGAGGGCATCCCATTTGACTTTGGTCTTATAAGAGCCACCTTGTTGCAATTCCAAGCCTGCAAAGACATCATATTGGCTACGTTCTAGCCATTTGGCCATCTCTACGGAGTGGTCATTCTTTTCCTTATTCCAGTTGAAGTTGGCAAAGAATTGGTCCGCAGGGACCTTGTCTCCTTCTTTTTGCATAAACTGGTAGTTGTAATCACCTAGACCATCTTCGTGGTAACGACCATATTTGTAGGTCATGGCATCGTACCAAGCATACTTGATTGGGTGGTTGACCTTAGCTGCATATTCCTTTGTATAGAGCATGAATTGGCGCATTTTTTCACCAAGAGGTGCTACCAAATCGCCCGTTGTTTCCTGGTTAATGAAATAGCCATCAAATCCGTAGTACTTAGCAAGATCGACGAGTTTTCGTGCGATAGGGAAGGTGCCATCTGCATCTTGTTTCAAAGCAGCGGCAAATTTCTCTTGGTCGGCAATGCTGTTTGACCAGTTGAAAAAGAGTGTTCCATAAACGGGAACTCCGTTGCGGTGGCCTGCATCAATGACATCTGGAGTTGGAACTAGGCCTTCCCAGAAGACCATTGAATCCAAGTATTGCCAGTAGTCAAAAGCGTAGGCCTTGAATTCTTCTCCACCAACAGAAGCGTGGTCTTTGGCCTTTGAGTTGGTATTTGCCAGCGCCTGGACCTTGGCTCTTCTGCTTGCTTTTTCATTGACCAACTGCCCTCTGTGGCGCTTGGCGAGTTCAACTGAGGAACGGTTAATAGGATCATCCTCACGCGCACCCGGTTCCCATTTTAACAAATCTTCCCAAGTATCAAATTTGATTTCTTTTGGTCGGAGACTCTTTTCTTCATTTTTAGGAACGTCTGCTAGAGTCGGTTTGTCGGCTTTCTTCTCAGCCACTTGAGGAGCTTCCTCTGGTTTGACTTCTCCTTTTTCAGTTGGTTGAGCATGTTTTTCAGCTTTATCTGCCGGAGCGGGTTTTGCCTCTTCTTTTTCATTGACCAAATCAGCTATTGCTGGAGTGTTTTCTGAAATTGGTTGCTCAGCTACTTTGTTTTCAGTTTCCTCTAATTGTTTTTCAAGGGCTACAGTATCTGGATTAGCTGTTTCACTAGCGCTTGTAGCTTGGGCGCTCGTATTTGCAGCTGTTTCAGGGACTGCGACTTGTTCGGCAAGAGCTGGACTCACAAATAGAGCTGAACCAATCATCAAGGAACAGGCCCCGATTGACAGCTTACGAATACTGTAACGGCAACGTTTTTCAAAAAATAGATCTTTCATCTTATCCTCCTAATAAAAAATAAAGTAAGCGCTTTACTTTTTGATAAAAAGTAACTGTTCTCAGTGCACACCACCAGAACAGGATCATCTTCATTTTATCCTATATGAAAGCGATGTCAATCTATTTAACATAAAAACTATAACTAGGATAAAAATCAGTAAAATTTGGACACAATCCTATAAATCATCTATCTCAAAGGAAATCTATCTCTCATTTTAAAAGAAAGTTCTTGTTTCTTATGAAAATTTCAGCTAAACACTTGTGAGATTTACTTTTATCCTTTAAAATAGAATAGGAGAAATTCCGTTATTATTTTTCGGAGGAAAAAGAAATGTCCATTAATTGGCAGGAAATTTTATTTCACTTTTTAGGAGGTCTAGGACTGTTTTTGTACAGTATTAAGACCATGGGAGACGGTTTGCAACAAGCTGCTGGAGATCGCCTTCGTTTTTACATTGACAAGTACACTAGCAATCCCTTTTTAGGTGTTCTAGTCGGGATTGTCGTGACTGCCCTGATTCAGTCAAGTACAGGGGTTACAGTTATCACGGTTGGGCTGGTCAGTGCTAGTCTTCTCACTCTTAGACAGGCTATCGGAATTATCATGGGAGCCAATATTGGAACCACCGTTACTTCCTTTATCATCGGTTTCAAGCTTGGTGAGTATGCTTTACCCTTGATTTTCCTTGGGACTATGTTCCTCTTCTTTACAAAAAACAGAACAGCAAACAATATCGGGCGCATCCTATTTGGTGTCGGGGGAATCTTCTACGCCCTTAACCTCATCAGTGCCGGTATGAGCCCACTTAAAGATTTACCACAATTCAAGGAGTATATGGTCACTTTGGGACAAAACCCCATTTTAGGAGTGGTGGCCGGTGCAGTGATTACCGTCCTCATTCAGGCCTCTTCGGCTACAATCGGGATTTTGCAAGGCCTCTATGCAGGTGGCTTCCTCGACCTTAAAGGTTCACTACCAGTTCTCTTCGGGGATAATATCGGGACAACCCTAACAGTTATCATTGCGGCAGCTGGAGCCAATGTCTCTGCAAAGCGCGTTGCGGCAACCCACGTTACCTTTAACGTTTTAGGAACTATTCTTTGCTTAATCCTATTAGGCCCCTTTACTGCTATGATCGAGTACTTCCAGGCACTCCTTCACCTCTCACCTGAGATGACCATCGCCTTCTCTCACGGTGCCTTTAACGTAAGTAACACCATTGTACAATTTCCGTTCATCGGAGCCTTGGCCTACTTTGTAACCAAGCTCATCCCTGGTGAAGACGAGGTTGTCAAGTACGAGCCCCTCTATCTCGACGAGCAACTTATCCAGCAATCTCCTTCTATCGCTCTAGGAAATGCCAAAAAAGAACTCTTGCACTTGGGGAACTATGCAGCCAAAGCTTTTGACCTTTCTTATACCTATATCATCGGTTTGGATGAAAAGGTAGCTGAAAAAGGGCACAAGACAGAGGAAGCCATCAACACCATCGATGAAAAACTCACTCGTTACCTCATCAGACTCTCAAGCGAATCCTTGAGTCAAAAGGAAAGCGAAGTCTTGACTAACATCCTGGATTCATCTCGTGATTTGGAACGGATTGGGGACCACGCAGAAGGCTTGCTCAACCTAACAGACTACCTTCAACGTAAGAATGTTCAATTTTCTGATGCTGCTTTAGAGGAATTAGCGGATATCTATCAAAAAACTACTGACTTTATCAAGGATGCCCTTGATAGTGTGGAAAACAATGATATTGAAAAAGCTCAGAGTCTGATTGAACGCCATAAAGAAATCAACAATATGGAACGTGTTCTCAGAAAGACCCATATCAAACGCCTTAACAAGGGTGAGTGTTCTACACAAGCTGGAGTCAACTTTATCGACATCATTTCCCACTATACTCGTGTGTCTGACCATGCTATGAACCTAGCTGAAAAGGTTATCGCTGAACAAATCTAATAAACAAAAAGCTATCCTGAATGGGATGGCTTTTTTCGTCTCCTCATCAAGAATTTCTTTTCTGACATATAAAAAAATGCTTTGATTCACAATGGAATCAAAGCATTTTAAAGAGTTCTCCAAACATGATAGCAGAAACTGCAGTGCCTCTATACTTGACTTCTTCTCTTTTGATAAAGCGCGCCAAGTTGATCAATTCAGGTGCTGGGTGTTTGGGATTGATGAGCAATTCACGATTGACAAGTCCTGAGAGACGGACTGCTAGTAATTGCTCATTTGTAGTGGGTAGTTTTTTAGCAGTCTCTAGGAGAGCAGCAACTAAATCTTCACTCAAACCCTGACGAGCATGGTTGTAGAGATCTCTTATAAGGCTTTCTAGGTTTGGTTCTGCCATCCCGACCACCTCCCTTATGCTTAATAATGTTTAATCAAATCAACCGTTGAACGATCCAATTTTTTCACCAAGGCTTGCAAGAAAGCTTGGGCTTCTAGAAAGTCATCCATAGCGTAGAGAGTTTGGTGAGAGTGGATATAACGAGCGCAGACACCGATGGTTGTTGATGGGACACCACCATTTTTCAGATGAGCTGCTCCAGCGTCCGTTCCACCTTTTCCACAGTAGTATTGGTACTTGATACCTGCTTCTTCAGCTGTTGTCAAAAGGAAATCCTTCATACCTGGGAGAAGCAAATGACCAGGATCATAGAAACGAATCAAGGTTCCATCCCCAATCTTGCCTTGGCCACCATAAACATCACCAGCAGGTGAACAGTCAACTGCGAGGAAGACTTCTGGGTCAAACTTGGTTGTGGAAGTATGAGCACCACGGAGACCAACTTCTTCTTGGACGTTCGAGCCAAGATAGAGTTCGTTTCCGAGTTTTTGACCTGACAAAGCTTCTGCAAGCTCGCTCACCATGAGGACACCGTAGCGGTTGTCCCAAGCTTTTGAGATGATATTTTTTTCATTGGCTGTTAAGATCGCTGAGCTATCTGGCACGATGGTATCACCAGGACGAATGCCAAAACTTTCTGCCTCAGCCTTGTCCGCAAAACCACCATCAAAAATGATATCAGAGATAGCTGGCATGGTTGGTCCACCTGTTCCACGAGTCAAATGTGGAGGGACAGAACCTGAGATCACAGGAATTTCACGACCGTAACGAGTAAAGAGTTTAAAGCGTTGGCTGCTGACCACCATAGGATTCCAGCCACCGATTTCAACGACACGGAAGGTACCATCTGGCTTAATCTCGCTGACCATAAAACCAACTTCGTCCATGTGAGAAGCGACCAAGACGCGTGGTGCATCAGTAGCTTCTGAATGCTTGATACCGAAAATACCACCCAAGCCATCTGTCACTACTTCATCCACATGCGGTGTCAACTTTTCACGAAGATAGCTACGGACAGGCGCTTCATGACCTGAGATCGCAGGGATTTCTGTTACTTCTTTGATTTTTGAAAATAATGTTGTCATATCAGTTCCTTCTTTCTGTCCTCCATTTTACCACTTTTTATAGGAGAAGGATAGTGGAAAGGTGGATTGGTTTTTACTCAGTTTTCCAATAAAAGAGAGGGGCAGATATTATTTCAGGAATTTTTCTTTCTTTTTACATTAAATTGTCAGAAAATTTATTGACAGATTAAAAAAATCGTGTTACATTATCTCCAAGGGTATTTTTATACCAAATCTACATGAAAGGACGGGGCATGAAACTCTCTCATATTTTAACAGGCTTACTTCTACTCCTGGTCTTTCTCTCCATTAGTATTGGAACCAGTGATTTTTCTTGGGAAAAATTCTTTGCTTTTGACCAACAGACTTGGCTTCTCTTTCAAGAGTCGCGTCTTCCAAGAACCATCAGCATTCTCCTTGCAGCCTCCAGTATGAGCATGGCAGGACTCCTCATGCAGACCATCACTCAAAATCAATTTGCTGCTCCGAGTACAGTCGGAACGACAGAAGCCGCCAAACTGGGAATGGTGTTGAGTCTCTTTGTCTTTCCGTCTGCGAGTCTGACCCAAAAGATGCTCTTTGCTTTTGGCTCATCCATTTTATTTACCCTCTTCTTCCTGGCCTTTATGACTATTTTTTCTATAAAGGAAAGGTGGATGTTGCCCTTGATCGGGATCATCTA
Organism: Streptococcus sp. C300; assembly: GCF_000187645.1. Lineage (GTDB taxonomy): Bacteria > Bacillota > Bacilli > Lactobacillales > Streptococcaceae > Streptococcus > Streptococcus oralis_CQ. The sequence goes on along the minus strand of NZ_GL732469.1, from coordinate 160,820 downwards.
TAGTGGGATTACCGGTTCTATCACAGAAGTTATCGCCTATCGTTTCAATCTGGTTCAGAGTATGACGGCCTGGACCCAGGGCTCCTTCTCCATGATTCAGACCCATCAGTATGAGTGGCTCTTCTTAGGCCTCATTATCCTGATAGCCGTTTGGAAATTATCCCAAACCTTCACCATCATGAATCTGGGCAAGGAAACCAGTGAGAGTTTGGGGATTTCTTACTCCCTACTTGAAAAGCTGGCCCTTTTTCTAGTGGCACTAACGACAAGTGTCACCATGATTACCGTGGGTGCCTTGCCATTTCTCGGGGTCATCGTTCCCAATCTTGTCCGCAAGCGCTATGGAGATAATCTGAGCCAAACCAAACTCATGGTCGCTCTGGTCGGAGCCAATCTGGTTCTTGCCTGTGACATCCTCTCTCGAGTCTTGATTCGGCCCTATGAGCTGTCTGTCAGTCTCCTACTAGGAATCATCGGTAGCCTCGTCTTTATCCTACTTCTCTGGAGAGGGGGACAAAAGGATGCAGTTTAAAAGCAAACATACCAAGCTCTTCTGCCTTCTCATTATTCTGGCCATCGGAGCTTGTCTCCTCTACTTTTGGCCCATCACTAACCTGTCTGCCTTTGCCTGGAAGCTACGTTCCCAAAAAATCATCGTTTATCTCTTGGTAGCCATCGCGACAGGGATTTCGACCATTAGTTTTCAAACCCTGACGGAAAATCGCTTTCTGACGCCAAGTATTTTGGGAATCGAATCCTTCTATGTCCTGCTACAGACCCTGCTACTGATATTTGAAAGCAAATTTCTACAGCTTGGAAAGTCTCCTGTCTTAGAATTTCTAATCTTGCTTCTGCTTCAATCCCTCTTTTTTCTCGCCTTACAAGGCTACTTGAAGACGCTGATGAAGCAAAATCTGGTCTTCATCCTGCTAATCTGTCTAGCACTCGGAAGTCTCTTTCGAAATATCAGTACCTTCCTCCAAGTCCTGATGGATCCAAATGAATACGATAAACTGCAGAACAGTCTCTTTGCCTCCTTTCAGCATCTCAACACTTCCATCCTAGCCATCAGTTCTCTGATCATCCTTGCCTTGACAATCTTTTTCTTTCGAAAAGCAGTCGTTCTGGATGTCTTGCACCTGCAAAGAGAAACGGCTCAGATACTGGGACTCGATGTTGAAAAAGAACAGAGAGAGCTACTCTGGGGCATCGTGCTTTTGACCTCAACAGCTACTGCCTTGGTAGGGCCTATGGCCTTCTTCGGCTTTATGCTGGCCAATCTCACTTACCTGATTGTCAAAGATTATCGGCACAAGTTGCTCTTTATCGTAGCCATTCTGATTGGATTTATTAGTTTGACCTTGGGGCAAGCCCTTATCGAACGAGTCTTTGCG
>NZ_GL732469.1:128722-159361 GCF_000187645.1 Streptococcus sp. C300 | reverse complement strand
TCCAAGTCCTGATGGATCCAAATGAATACGATAAACTGCAGAACAGTCTCTTTGCCTCCTTTCAGCATCTCAACACTTCCATCCTAGCCATCAGTTCTCTGATCATCCTTGCCTTGACAATCTTTTTCTTTCGAAAAGCAGTCGTTCTGGATGTCTTGCACCTGCAAAGAGAAACGGCTCAGATACTGGGACTCGATGTTGAAAAAGAACAGAGAGAGCTACTCTGGGGCATCGTGCTTTTGACCTCAACAGCTACTGCCTTGGTAGGGCCTATGGCCTTCTTCGGCTTTATGCTGGCCAATCTCACTTACCTGATTGTCAAAGATTATCGGCACAAGTTGCTCTTTATCGTAGCCATTCTGATTGGATTTATTAGTTTGACCTTGGGGCAAGCCCTTATCGAACGAGTCTTTGCGCTGGAAATTCGCATCAGCATGATCATCGAGAGTCTGGGTGGCTTCTTATTCTTTATCTTACTTTATAGGAGGGCGCGTCGGTGAAATTGGAAAACATTGACAAATCCATTCAAAAACAGGATATTTTGCAAGACATTTCCCTTGAAGTCAGTCCTCAGAAACTGACAGCTTTCATTGGTCCAAATGGTGCTGGAAAATCAACTCTTCTCTCCATCATGAGCAGACTGACCAAGAAAGATCAGGGGATTCTCAGTATTAAAGGTCGTGAAATCGAGAGCTGGAATTCGCAAGAACTAGCCAAAGAACTGACCATCCTAAAGCAGAAAATCAATTACCAAGCCAAATTGACTGTAGAAGAACTGGTCAGTTTTGGACGTTTTCCCTACAGTCGTGGTCGACTGAAGGCAGAAGACTGGGAAAAGATCCGAGAAACTCTGGACTATCTGGAACTGACAAACTTAAAAGACCGCTACATCGATAGTCTGTCTGGTGGACAGCTCCAACGTGTCTTTATCGCCATGGTACTGGCTCAGGATACAGACTTTATCTTGCTAGACGAACCGCTCAACAACCTCGATATCAAGCAAAGCGTCAGCATGATGCAGATCCTTCGGCGACTGGTGGAGGAACTTGGCAAAACCATTATCATCGTCCTCCACGATATCAACATGGCTAGCCAGTATGCGGATGAAATTGTTGCCTTCAAGGACGGTCAAGTCTTTTGCAAGGGAAAGACTGCTCAAATCATGCAGGCTGACCTGCTCAGTCAACTCTATGAGATTCCCATCACGTTGGCTGATATCAATGGCAAAAAGATCTGTATCTATAGCTAGCTATTCTGAACTCATGTTAGAGAACCCTCTGTCTCTTAGCTAACAAGCCTATCTAAGAGCCCCCCCTACATCGTTATCACATTTTAAAAAGGAGAAATCATGAAAACATCCCTTAAACTTTATCTCACTGCCCTAGTGACCAGCTTCTTGCTCCTACTTGGTGCATGTAGTACAAATACAAACTCAAGCACTAGCCAGACAGAGACAAGTAGCTCTGCTCCAACAGAGGTAACCATTAAAAGTTCACTAGATGAGGTCAAGCTTTCAAAGGTTCCTGAAAAGATTGTGACCTTTGACCTCGGTGCTGCAGATACTATTCGCGCTTTAGGTTTTGAAAAGAATATCGTCGGAATGCCTACAAAAACTGTTCCGACTTACCTAAAAGATCTTGCGGGAAATGTCAACAATGTGGGTTCCATGGTTGAGCCAGACCTAGAAGCCATTGCTGCTCTTGAACCAGACCTAATTATCGCTTCACCACGTACCCAAAAATTCGTAGACAAGTTCAAAGAAATCGCGCCAACCGTTCTCTTCCAAGCAAGTAAGGACGACTACTGGACTTCTACCAAGTCTAATATCGAATCCTTAGCAAGCGCCTTTGGTGAAACTGGTACACAGAAAGCCAAAGAAGAATTGGCAAACCTGGATAAGAGTATCCAAGAAGTCGCTACTAAAAACGAAAGTTCTGACAAAAAAGCCCTTGCTATCCTCCTCAATGAAGGAAAAATGGCTGCCTTTGGTGCCCAATCTCGTTTCTCTTTCTTGTACCAAACTTTGAAATTCAAGCCAACTGACACCAAATTTGAAGACTCTCGCCATGGCCAGGAAGTCAGCTTTGAAAGTGTCAAAGAAATCAATCCTGACATCCTCTTTGTCATCAACCGTACCCTTGCCATCGGTGGGGACAACTCTAGCAACGATGGCGTCCTAGAAAATGCCCTCATCGCTGAAACTCCTGCTGCTAAAAACGGTAAAATTATCCAACTAACACCAGACCTCTGGTATCTAAGCGGAGGCGGACTTGAATCAACCAAACTCATGATTGAAGACGCACAAAAAGCTTTGAAATAAGCAAGAAACCCCAACATCATCTGATGTTGGGGTCATTTTTCTTCTTGATTTCGTCTGAGAGAAAAGTGGTCTGGGACGGGGTCCTTCCCTGTTTTCGACCAGGGATGACAACGTAAAATCCGAGCCAAGCCCATCAGAACACCCTTGAAGCCATGTTTTTCAATAGCCTGAATCATGTAGTTGGAACAAGTCGGCTCAAAGCGACAAGAGGGTGGAAAGGCCGGTGAGATAAAACGTTGGTAAAAGCGTACTGGCGCTATTAAGATTCGTTTCATTATTTCTTGGTTACAGCCATAGTGTGTAGTTGGCTGATTTCTTTTTTATTAAGGCGACGGGATTCTCCTGGACGAAGACCTGTCAAGTCTAAGTGTCCAAAACGTGTCCGAGACAACTTATCCACTTGAAGACCGACGGCTTCAAACATCTTTTTAACCTGATGATTACGGCCTTCATGTATGGTCAACTGCACTACTGAGCGATTTTTGACTGGATCCACTTTGAGAATCTCATATACAGCTGGCTTGGTTTTCTTGCCATCAATCTCTAGGCCGCGGGTCAAGGGACGGAGATTTTCCTTATTGGCCACACCTTTAACACGCGCGACATAGACCTTGTCAATCTCATTACGGGGGTGAATCATTTCATCCGTAAAGTCCCCATCATTGGTCAAAATCAAGACACCTGATGTATCCCAATCCAAACGTCCCACAGGGTAAATGCGCTCCTTGACATTGGGCAAGAGATCCACAACAGTCTTTCGGCCCTTGTCGTCTGTCACACTGGAAATCACTCCACGTGGTTTGTTAAGCAGATAGTAGACCTTTTCTTCGTTGTAGATGGGCTGGCCCTCAACTTCGACCTTGTCACCTGACTTGATGGTCGTTGCGAGTTCACGCACTACCTGTCCGTTGACCGTTACCAATCCTTGCTTGATCAGCTCTTCTGCTTTTCTCCTACTGGCCACACCTGCGTGGGCAATATATTTATTGATTCTCATCTTCTTCTATCCTTTCACCAAATAATTGGCTTTCTTGGGCTTGAATCTCAAGCTCATCAATCACTGGCAGTTCTTCCAAATGGTTAATCCCCATGTAATCTAGGAAATAATCCGTAGTCACATAGAGGTTGGGGCGGCCCAAAACTTCTTTTTTTCCATCTTCTCTTATCAATTCAAAAGCTTGTAGCTTAGCTAGAGCTCCACTAGAATTGACCCCACGAATAGCATCAATCTCAATTCGGGTAATCGGTTGCTTGTAGGCAATGATGGACAAGGTCTCAAGGGCAGCCCGAGACAAACTTTGGTTGATTGGTGCCTTGGAGTATTCCTTCAAAATCTCTGCAAATTGAGGCTTGGTGACCAATCTGTAAGCTCCACCTGTCTCGATCAGGGACAAGCTCGACTCTTGGTCTTTTTCATACTTCTGGGCTAATTTTTCTAAACTCTGTTGGATGCCTGTCGGTGGAAGTGAGAGGAGTTCAGCCAACTGACGAACCCGAATCCCATCTTCACCTGCCACAAACAAGAGCGCTTCTATTTCTGCTAAAGTACTCATCTTTCCTCTCTATCAAGTCTAGCTTTATGCCTCTTGACTTTCTTCCTTCTTTTCCATGAGATAGATATCTCCGAAACTCTCCTCTTGCACGAGGATTAATTCCTGGGTTTTGATTAACTCTAAGGTCGCCAAAAAGAGGGTAATGACCTCTTGGACATTCTGGGCTTCCTTGAACAAATCCTGCAAGCGCAACTGGTCTCGTCCAGCCAAGGACTCTTTTACGATGACCATCATGTCCTCAATCTTATACTCATCGCGCAGGATGGTCGTGTGGTTCTGAGCGAACTCCTCTTTTTTCTTGGCTAGGATATTTGAAAAAGCCAAAAAGAGGTCAATGGTCGTCCTGTCATGCACAAGCTCCGCATCCTCGTAAATCAACTCTGTCGGCGCTTTGGAATAGTACTGGGCCCGATCTTGGTGCTTAGCCTCCAAGTGCTCACCCAAGAGCTTGAACTTGCGGTATTCTTCGATTTGAGAGAGAAGGTCCTGCTCCAGGTCATCCTCTAAGTCTGTCACTTCTGCTACCTTTGGCAAGAGCTTGCGACTCTTGATCAGCATCAGCTGACTAGCCATGACCATATACTCGCCCGTCACTTCCAGACGCATTGCCTGCAAGGTTGAGACATAGGCTAGATACTGTTCGATGACTTCTGTGATAGGCACATCGTAGATATCCATCTGGTACTTAGAAACCAGGTGCAAAAGCAAGTCCAGCGGCCCTTCAAAATCTTTTAATTTAATATCCATTATCTATATTTTTCTAAGGTCAGGACTGTTTTTAATCCTAGTTTTTTTGCAATTTCGTACAAATCGACCTTGTTTTCTATCTGTCTTAGAATGAACTGTTCCCGCAAGGCTTGGGCTGATAAGGCTGGAAAACCTTTCTCCTTGACAAAGGACTCCAGCTGACGAAAGGCCCACTGACGAGAATAGGTTTTCCCACTCCTTTCAAAGAGATAGGTCTGCCCCATCAAGGGTTCCAATTCTGGAGTCAAGGTCGTGGGTATGGTGACAATCCTCTGTTGGGAAGCCTTGCTGATTCTCAACACTTGAAAATCCAGATTGATATCTGCAACCTTAAGGGCTAAAATCTCACTTGGCAAGAGCCCTATTTCCAAGATAAGAAGCGCCAGCAAGCGTCCTTCTGGATAATTACTTTCCTGCCAAAAAGAGTCTAAATTTAGAATCTCTGGCTTTTCAGTCTTCTTTTCAGCTTGTTTGGCTAATTCCAGACGGTAAAAGCTGTCCACTTCTCCGTTTCGATAGAGAAAGTAGAGAAATTGGTTACAGGCCGAAAGTTTTCGCTTCTGGGCGCTGATTTTTAGATTGGCTAGCTGGGCTTGGTAAATCTTAAGACTGGTCTCAGAAATCCGCTCACCCACAATGTCTAAAAATTGCTCCAGATCATACTTATAGGACTGCTTGGAATTGGTAGACAAGCCCTGTTTTTCCTCTAAAAAGGCTGAAATGCTATCTCTCATTTGCATCGAATCTCATATTCCTTACTAAAGTCATGTAAGAGAGCATTGACGGCCTTGAGGATGGACTTGCGCGTGATGATTCCTTGAAAAATCCCTTCATCATCTACCACTGGCAAGAAGGGTTCATCCACCAGTTTATGGAGGACCTCTGTGATGTTATAGTCTGGAGCGACAACTGCCACATCCGTCTTGGTCATATTGACGATGTCTGTCGTTGCCATCTGCTCATCCGTCAAACCTTGCTCCATTTGATAAGCCAAAATGTCTCTCAGACCAATGGTTCCGACAAAGCGTTTGTCAAAAGTCACAACAGGGATACGGGTATAAGTGATTTGGCTCAGCACTAAAATCGCATGGTCGGCATTGTGGGTATCAATCAAAGCTGCTAGATTCTCAGCAGGGGTAAGAAAAGTCTCTTCCTGCTCCAATAAAAATGCTTCAAATTCCTTGGCAATCATCGAGCAAACTCCTTGGACAAGCCTGGATAAACCTCATGGTCACGTGTCAAAAACTCTACTTTGAAATAGCTGTTATCAATCTCCACACGTGCATAGAGGCATTCTCTAATAGTTCCTCGTGGTTGGCTGATGGAGCCTGGATTTAGAAAAAGAGTCTTGCCTTCCATCCAAGCATTTGGTACATGCAAGTGACCATAGAGACAGATATCGGCATCTTCTTCCTGAGCCCAGTAGTCCAACTTTTGAAAGTTGAAATTGATATCAAACAAGTGTCCATGCGTCTGGATGATCTTGGTTGGACCAAGTTGAGTTACCAAACGTTCTGGGTAGCCAGCATAAAAGTCCATGTTGCCTTTGACGACATGGATGCCCTCCCAGAGCGAAGAGTCTGGTCGGAGTTCTGAGTCACCATCGTGAAAAATGGCATCAACTTTACCTAGATAGCGGTCACGAATTTCTTCCACAATCAAGCTATCTCCATGGGAGTCACTCATTACAATGATGGTTTGCTTTGCCATGATGGAAATACCTCCAAAAGTTTCTTAACGGCTAAGGCGCGGTGAGATTGGCTATTTTTTTCTTCAAGGGTTAGCTCTGCTGAGGATTTACCTGTCTCTCCTACAAGGAAGAGGGGATCATAACCAAAACCATTCTCCCCCTTGGGTTCAAAGTTAATGTATCCTGGCCAGTCAGCTTCAACAACCAAGCTTTCCTTGTTTGGACTAGCTACGACTAGGGTTGTATGGAATTGAGCTGAGCGGTCCTTGAGTTCAAAGACCATGGCCAATTCGTGCAAGAGTTTGGCATTGTTTTCACGATCAGTTGCTCCCACACCTGCAAAACGGGCTGACCAGACTCCTGGCAAACCGCCGAGGACATCGACTTTGAGACCTGAGTCATCTGCCAAAACCATCTTTCCTGTTAATTGGGAAATGGTTTCTGCCTTCAGGCGGGCATTTTCTTCAAAGGTCATGCCTGTTTCAGCAACTTCAGGTAGGTTTGGATAGTCATTGAGATTTTCCACATCGTAGCCTAACTTGTCAAAGATAGCTCGGAATTCCTTGGTCTTGCCCTCGTTACGAGTCGCAATGAGCAGAGTTTCTCTAACCTTGCTAGTTTCAAAGAAGGCTTCTACATCGACTCCTTCTTTAGGCAATTCAACATGCAAAAGCTTTCCATTTTCAACCAAGAGCAGAGCTCCCTGACGTTGGATGACTTCTAGATTGCGACCTGCTTCGGCATTTAAAATCTCAACGATAAAGGAGAGCAGACGGAAGTTAGAAGACCAGCGCATCACCGTTATCGTAATCGGAAAGCCATTTTCCTCGTCCCGAAAAATCCGCGCTAAATCCATAAAATCAAGCTCGAGAGGATCTTTGATAAGGCTATAGATGCCTCCATAGACATCCCAGACACCGACATACCAGTCCTGGTCATCCTTGTATTCATAAATTTTGTTTGTCATAAAGTTACATGCTCCACATGAATCTCTTTTTCCAGCCATTCTGCTCCAATCTGGGCAAAACTTTGGCTATTGGCTGTTGTGTAAAAACGATGTTGAAGAGGTCCCGCATCTCGGCTACGATTGATTTCAAAATAGTTAAGCAAAACCGAGATATCCCGTACACACTCTGCCCCACTATCGATGAGCTGAACCTTTGGTCCCATGACATTTTGGATGATAGGGCGAAGGAGTGGGTAATGGGTACAACCCAAAATCAAGCTATCCACCTTGCCGACCAAGGGACGCAGGGTTTCATAAACCACTTTCTTAGTGACACTGGTTGACAGGGCACCAGACTCCACCAAGGGAGCAAACTTGGGACAGGCCAAACTCTCCACCTGTAAATCCGGATCCAGATCATGGATTTTCTGACGGTAGATGTCTGATTGGACCGTCATGGGCGTTCCAATGACTCCGATTTTCCCACCTTGACTGGACTTGATGGCTGCCGAAGCTCCTGGCAAAATCACGCCTAGGACAGGAATATCTAGTTGAGCCTTGATTTCTTCCCAGACGACCGCAGTCGCAGTGTTGCAAGCAATGACAATCATTTTGACATCCTTGGTCAAGAGAAAGTTGACCAACTGCCAAGTATATTCACGGATTTGCTCAGCAGGACGGGGACCATAGGGCGCCCGTGCCGAATCTCCAATATAGACGATTTCTTCATGGGGAAGCTGGCGCATGAGCTCACGAACAACGGTCAAGCCCCCGACACCCGAATCCAAAAAACCAATTGGTCGATTATCCATACAGTCTTCTTTCTAGTCTTTTTTCTGATTGATAGTTCATCATGATTACTTGTCCTAAATGAACGGACAGACAGCTTGATAGAATGGCAACTGCCTCTCTTTTAATCATAATCAAATATCAATAGAATGCAAGGAAAAAGTCTTATCCTTGAGAACTATTGAACATAGTGAGAAGTCTGGAACTTTCATCCCAGACTTTTCCTATTTATTTCTTTTTATTGTTAGCAAGGGCTGCTTTTTGTTGGCGGATGATTTGGTGGTAAACTTGTTGTACCTTGGCTTCGCTTGGTTTTTGACCATTTGCGCTCAAGAGAGCACGAACTGCCTCAGCATTCAAACGTGGGTTGTCCGCAAATTCTTTTTCAATTTGCTTACGAACCAAGTACATCCCTCCAAGAGCTCCTCCTAGAAAAGCTAGCACAATCAAGATAATTGCTAAAAGTAAATCCATTCTTTTTCTCCTGTTTCTTTTTGAGTCTTCTATATTATACCATAAAGTGACTTTCCTGACTAGTTTGTTTTACGCTTTCAAGAGGGGGTTAAGCCAATTCTAAGCTAGTCTTACAATCAGATTGAACTATGAAATTACGAATAATTCCACCCTTTCCTCTCTTTCTTCTACTATTTTAAGAAAAAACAACAGCAAATATGTATCTTGCTAAAAAGCTCTTGACAAATGCTAAACGACCATTAGAATGGGAAGTGAGGAGATAAATAGAAACAAATTAAACGGGACTGCTTCATAAAATGTAAGCGGTTTCGAATAAACAAAGGAGGGTTTTATGAAAAAACACTTTTGGGAGAAATCCTGTCGCTATAGCATCCGCAAGCTGACGGTTGGGACTGCTTCTGTTTTGCTGGGGGCTATTTTTCTAGTCAACCATACTGTAGCTGCAGACAGTGTTGAGGTCAAGCAAACTGAACCAACCTCTGTCGAAGCTATCACTAAGCCTGATAGTGAACCCAAAGCAGCTGAAGCGACTGAAACTACAAATCCGTCTCTAGCCGAAAGTCCAGTAGTTTCCGAAAGCAAGCCAGCTAACGAGACTCAAAAGACAAATAGTCAAGCTAGTGAAGAAGCCATTGTTGAAGCCAAAGAAAATAAGGAACCTGAAAAAGCAGATCAGCCGGTGACAAAGCAAGAAAACTATCAACTCAACTACGATCAACCAACAGCTCCCTCCTATGATGGATGGGAAAAACAAGCCCTTCCTGTCGGAAATGGAGAAATGGGAGCCAAGGTTTTCGGACTCATTGGGGAAGAGAGAATCCAGTACAACGAAAAGACCCTCTGGTCAGGAGGACCACAACCTGATAGCACCGACTATAACGGAGGAAACTACAAGGATCGCTACAAGGTCTTAGCAGAGATACGTAAAGCCCTCGAAGCTGGTGACCGCCAAAAAGCAAAACAGCTAGCTGAACAAAATCTAGTTGGACCAAACAACGCCCAGTATGGACGTTACCTAGCCTTTGGAGATATCTTCATGGTCTTTAATAACCAGAAGAAAGGACTAGATACTGTAACTGATTATCATCGTAATCTAGACATCACCGAAGCCACTACGACCACTTCTTACACCCAAGATGGGACGACCTTCAAACGCGAAACCTTCTCCAGTTATCCTGATGATGTCACTGTAACCCACTTGACCAAAAAAGGAAACAAGACACTTGACTTTACCCTTTGGAACAGCTTGACAGAAGACTTGCTTGCTAATGGCAACTACTCTTGGGAATATTCCAACTATAAGAATGGTCATGTCACTACAGATGCAAACGGAATCCTTCTAAAGGGAACTGTCAAAGATAACGGCCTCCAATTTGCATCCTATCTAGGAATTAAAACGGACGGAAAGGTGACTGTTCAGGACGAAACTCTAACCGTCACAGGCGCAAGTTATGCAACCCTCTATCTCAGTGCCAAGACTAACTTTGCTCAGAATCCAAAAACCAACTATCGAAAAGACATTGACCTCGAAAAAACAGTTAAAGGGATTGTCGAAGCAGCTAAGTCCAAAGACTACGAGACACTTAAAAAGGCCCATATCAAGGACTATCAAAGTCTCTTTAACCGCGTTAAACTAAATCTAGGCGGAACCAAGACTACTCAAACGACAAAAGAGGCCCTTCAAGGCTATAACCCAGAAAAAGGGCAAAAATTGGAAGAACTCTTCTTCCAATATGGCCGATATCTACTCATCAGTTCGTCTCGTGATCGGACAGATGCTCTTCCTGCCAACCTCCAAGGAGTCTGGAACGCTGTAGACAATCCACCTTGGAACGCTGACTACCACCTCAATGTCAATTTGCAAATGAACTATTGGCCAGCTTACATGAGCAACCTTGCTGAAACTGCCAAGCCAATGATCAATTACATTGATGACATGCGCTATTATGGCCGTATCGCTGCCAAGGAATACGCAGGTATCGAATCCAAAGACGGACAAGAAAATGGTTGGCTGGTCCACACTCAGGCGACACCATTTGGCTGGACTACTCCAGGCTGGAATTACTATTGGGGTTGGTCTCCGGCTGCTAACGCTTGGATGATGCAGAATGTCTATGACTATTATAAATTTACCAAGGATGAGACTTATCTCAAAGAAAAGATTTATCCAATGCTCAAGGAAACCGCTAAGTTCTGGAACTCCTTCTTGCACTATGACAAGGCCAGCGACCGTTGGGTGTCTTCTCCATCCTACTCACCAGAACACGGGACCATTACCATCGGAAATACCTTTGACCAATCGCTAGTCTGGCAGCTATTCCACGACTACATGGAAGTCGCCAACCATCTGAATGTCGACCAAGACTTAGTCACAGAGGTCAAGGCTAAATTTGACAAACTAAAACCCCTTCACATCAACAATGAAGGACGCATCAAGGAATGGTACGAAGAGGACAGTCCCCAATTCACCAATGAAGGGATTGAAAATCACCACCGCCACGTTTCCCATCTAGTTGGTCTTTTCCCAGGTACGCTCTTTAGCAAGGACCAGGCTGAATACTTAGAGGCTGCGCGTGCTACCTTGAACCACCGTGGAGATGGTGGTACTGGTTGGTCTAAGGCCAATAAAATCAATCTCTGGGCTCGTCTGCTGGACGGTAACCGTGCCCATCGCTTGCTCGCCGAACAGCTCAAGTACTCAACTCTAGAAAACCTTTGGGATACGCACGCGCCTTTCCAAATAGACGGAAACTTTGGAGCAACCAGTGGGATGGCAGAAATGCTTCTCCAATCTCATACAGGCTATATTGCACCCTTACCAGCTCTTCCTGATGCTTGGAAAGACGGTCAGGTTTCTGGCTTGGTTGCTCGAGGAAACTTTGAAGTCAGCATGAAGTGGAAAGATAAAAACCTGCAAAGCTTGTCCTTCCTTTCAAATGTCGGTGGAGACCTAATTGTAGACTATCCAAATATCGAAGCCAGTCAGATCAAGGTCAATGGCAAGCCAGTCAAGGCAACGATTCTCAAAAACAATCGCATCCAACTGGCAACACAAAAAGGTGACGTCATTACCTTTGAACACTTCCCTGGTCGTGTAACCAGTCTGACAGCCGTTCGACAAAATGGAGTCACTGCCGAACTCACCTTTAACCAAGTAGAAGGCGCTACCCACTATGTCATCCAAAGACAAGTGAAAGACGAAACTGGCCAAACCTCTGCGACCAGAGAATTTGTAACCAATCAAACCCACTTTATTGACCGATCACTCAATCCTCAACTCGCCTACACCTATACTGTCAAGGCTATGCTGGGCGAGCTTACCACACAAGTTTCTGAACAGGCCACTGTCGAAACCTATAGCGAGTTGATGGACGACCGAGATAGCCGTATCCAGTACGGAGCTGCCTTTGGAAATTGGGCAGACGCAGAATTATTTGGAGGAACAGAGAAATTTGCTGACCTTTCAAAAGGAGACTACACAGACGAAGACATCACTGCTACCATTCCTTTCACTGGCGTTGGTATCGAAATCTATGGACTGAAATCGTCTGAATTAGGTCTTGCCACTGCTAAAATTGATGGCAAAGAGGTCGGGGAGCTTGACTTCCATACTGCTGGAGCAACTGAAAAAGGTAGTCTCATCGGTCGCTTCGCAGGATTATCTGACGGACCTCACACATTGACTCTTAGTGTTAAACGTGAGCACAAAGGACGTGGTAGTGAGCGCTCAAAAATTTCATTAGACTACTTCAAGATCCTAGCAGGAACAGGCAATACGATTGAAAAAATGGATGATCGTGATTCGCGCATCCAGTATAGTTCCCAGTTTAAGGACTGGTCTGACCCTGAACTCTACGGAGGTACGGAAAAATACGCTGACATCAACAACAGCGACCCTAGTGTAACTTCAGAAGCTCAGGCAACCATTTCCTTTACAGGGACAGGCATTCGTATCTATGGTTTGAAGAGCCTTGCTCTTGGACGAGCACGTGTTACATTAGATGGCAAAGAAATGCCAAGTCTAGACTTCTACACGTCAGGTGCAACTGAAAAGAGGGCCTTTATTGGCGAATTTACAAATCTTACTGACGGTCCGCACACCCTGACATTACAAGTTGACCCAGATTCGCCAGAAGGTCGCAAGAAAATCTCTCTAGACTCCTTTGATATCATCAAAGCTCCTGCTGTTGGTATAGATAGCCCGAGCATTGCGCCTCTTAAGGAAAATGACAAAACCATTTCCTTAAACCTACCAGCTGGAGATTGGGAAGCCATCGCAGTGACCTTCCCAGGAGTCAAAGATCCTCTAGTTTTGCGTAAGGTGGATGAAACGCATCTGGTTACAAGTGGAGATCAGACTATCCTATCAATCCAAGACAATCAAGTTCAAATCCCAATCCCTGACGAAACCAATCGAAAAGCTGGAAATGCCATTGAAGCTTATACCATTCAAGGTACTACCACAAGCAGCCCTATCGTAGCCGTCTTTACTAAAAAGGATGAAAAGAAAGTTGACGAGAAGCAACCAACTACAAGCAAGGGAGAGGAACCAGCTCCTACTGTTGAAATTCCTGAATACACTAAACCTATCGGGACTGCAGGGCAAGAAGTGCCACCCACTGTAGAAAAGCCTGAATACACCGAACCTATCGGAACGGCGGGGCAAGAAGAGTCTCCTACTGTAGAAAAGCCTGAATACACCGAACCTATCGGAACAGCAGGTCAAGAGGAAGCACCTACTGTTGAAAAACCTGAATACACCAAACCTATCGGAACAGCAGGTCAAGAGGAAACTCCTACTGTTGAAAAACCTGAATACACCAAACCTATCGGAACTAGCGGAGATCAGGCCGCTCCAAGCCTTAGCCTTCCTGACTATCCAGTTCAAGTCTTAAAAGATAAGGAGACTGGAGTAGAAATCATCGGTGGAGCCAGTGACCTAGAAGGAATTTCTCACATCTCTAGCCGACGTGTCCTAGCTCAAGAACTCTTTGGTAAAACCTATGATGCTTACGACCTACAACTTAAAGATCCAACCGATCATAGCTTGCAGCCAAAAGGCTCTGTCTTGGTTCGCTTGCCTATTTCAGCTAGCGTAGAAAACATCTACTACATCACTCCGACCAAGGAGTTGCAAGCCCTTGATTTCACCGTTCAAGACGGAAAGGTAGAATTCATCACTAATCATTTCAGTACCTATGCTGTCGTCTATCAAGCTACTGGAACAAGCTCTAACACTGAGGAAAAACCAAGTACTTCAGATGCAGAAACCTTAGCACACGAGGCTGAACAACTTTCAGCTAGTCCGAGTCTTGCTAAAGCTGGAAATCATTCTCCTAAAGAAGAACTTCCAGCAACAGGAGAAGCATCCAACCCACTTCTCTTCTTAGCAGGCCTTAGCCTAGCCCTTACAGCCACTTTTATGTTAAAAGGAAGAAAGGATGACTCCAACTAACCTTTAAGCACACAAAAACAGGATGAAGATTCCCTTCATCCTGTTTTATTCTGTAATCAGAAATTATTTTTACAGTAGGTATAAAAAGACTAAGGTCAAGAGACTTGCTAGAAGTCCAACTCCCCAAAAGAAGAAGTCAACCTTCCACTCGCTCCAAGGATTGCCCTTGCCTGAGAATCCTCCAAGTTCAAAATGGTGATGAACAGGCGTCATACGGAAAATACGCTTTCCACCACTAATTTTGAAGTAGGTAACCTGCATCATAACAGAGCTTGTCTCAAAGACATAGATAATCCCAATCAACAAAAGGGTCCATTCTTGGTGGAGGGCCATAGAGATTGCTGCTAGCATCCCACCAAGAGCCAAACTTCCTACATCTCCCATGAAGACCTTGGCAGGTTTGTGGTTAAAGACGAAGAAACCTAGCAAACCACCAATCATGGCAAGAATCACAAGAAGGATATCCAGTTGATTTTGCATATAAGCAATCACACCGTAGGCCGATAAGCTAATCACCACTGAAATACTTGCTAAGCCGTCGATCCCGTCAGTCAGATTCACCGCATTTGAAAAGCCAACTAGCCAGAAAAGGGCAAAGAAAATATAGAAAATACCCAGATGTACTTGGTAGCCAAAGACTGAAAGCATGTCGCCACCACGCTCATAAAAGAGGTAGAAAATCACTCCTCCAAGGAGCTGGAGAGCAAGCTTTTGCTTAGGATTCAAGCCTTCGTTGATCTTACGAAAGACCTTGAGGAAATCATCCAGAAAACCTACCAAACCATACAACACCAAGATAAACAAAATCATGCCTACATTGTTGGTCAATTGTTGGGTAAAGAGAGCGACAAGAAAGCTCACAACTACTGCAACGATAAGGAAGACAAGACCTCCCATGGTTGGAGTCCCAGCTTTAGCTTGGTGTTGTTTGACATCCTCG
This sequence comes from Streptococcus sp. C300, assembly GCF_000187645.1. Classification (GTDB taxonomy): domain Bacteria; phylum Bacillota; class Bacilli; order Lactobacillales; family Streptococcaceae; genus Streptococcus; species Streptococcus oralis_CQ. Next base: position 144,447 of record NZ_GL732469.1, on the reverse strand, counting down.
TGCATCTGCTGACCCGTAATCTGTGCTTTTCGATAAAATCGGATAAAGGCTGGAATGCCAATCAAGGTCAATAGAAAGGCTAGAATTCCAGCACTAATGGAACTAATCATCTTAATCTCCTAAAGTTACTTTCATTTTTTTAATGTCTTTGAGGGCTGTATTGGCACGGACACTTTGTTTCTTGACCGTTTTGCCACTACCTTCCCACTCGACTTCTATATTCAGCCATTTAGCAAATGTTTGCACATTTTCATCTGTCCAGCCGTACATATCAGGCATTTCTTCGACCTTATCTGACAGGATCAAGATCTGCTGATTGGCTTCCAAATTATCTCCTTCAGAAACCGAGAGTTCCTTGATCTTGGTTCCTGTTCCGATAACAATTGGTTGGACCAGGTTTCGGCGCAATTCTTCTGCTAGGTCACCCGGAGTAAAGTCTTTGGTAGCCGGCATAGCATAGCTTGTCGTCTTGCTGACCTGATCCAAGTTCTTGGCAGTTGACTGAAGATTGAGGGATTCTTTCATGGCAGAAGCTCGCTCAAGGATTGGGTTGGCAAACTCTCCCAGCTGAACACCTGAATAATGCTCTGGCTGTTGCACCGTTACATAGAGAATAAAGTCAGGATTCTCAGCAGGATGCATCGACACAACGGAGAAGATATAGTTGGTTTCACCTGTTAGGTAGCCCCCATTCTTCTCATCAGCAATCTGAGCAGTTCCTGATTTGAGGGCAACATTCTGACCTGGAACATTGACATTAGGCTTTCCTGTGCTATGGTTGTACATGGTACCATAGACAGGATCTGTTCCGACCATGACCATGTGATCCCGAGTAGAGGATGCTGCCGCTTTTGATACAGGATTTCCGACGATTTCCTTTTGAGACTTACGGACAGACTGGTCATTTGGGTCATAGAGGGCGCTGATAAATTTTGGCTCCAACATAACCCCATCGTTGGCAATGGCTGTAAAAGCACGTAGCATCTGGGTCTGCGTTACAGAAATCCCCTGACCAAATGCACTCATGGCAATATTAACAATATTATCTGCAGGCAATTGACCTGAATACTCATCAGTCAGACCAAAACGCGTCGGCACCCCAAACTTAAAGCGATTGAGATAATCCAACCAAGTAGCATCTCCCATTTTTTGTTCAAGTAGACTCATTCCAACATTACTGGAGTGAGCGAAACCTTGTGAGAAAGTCATCATCCCACCAGTAGTCAAACCATCATTAACATCCCAATCTCGAATCGTCGCATCCGCTATTTTTAATTCACTGCTATTGAAGTATTCTCCACCTGGGAAGGTATTGTTATCAATAGAAGAAGCTAACGTCATGACCTTCATGGCTGATCCTGGTTCATAGTTACTTTGATAAAGAATATCACGCCAAACAAAGTCCTTAGTGATTCCTTCCTTAGTATCGGCATCAAAGGTTGGTCGTTGCGTTGTTGCGAGAATTTCCCCTGTTTTGGCACTGACCAAGGTCGCCGTCATGTACTTGCCTTTTACCTTTTCCTGAAAGGCATCCATCTGGGTTTCCATAAAGGATTGCAAGGGACTAGAAAGGGTTGTGTAGACATCTTTTCCATCTACCGTTTGTTGGGAAGCCTGATCTGTACCCGGAACAATATTTCCCAGACGATCTTTCTCATAGGTGATGATCCCATCTGTACCCGCCAGAATGTTATTTAAAGAACTCTCCAATCCAGATGTCCCAATCAAACGTTTGGTGCCATCCTCATTTTCATGGAGTTGCGCTAAACCGATAAAGGAAGAAGCAAACTGTCCATTGGGATAACTGCGGTTAGGGCTAGTTGTAAAGTCAATCCCCTCAACGCCAGCAGTTTTTAGGTCATTTTTAATAGCCATCATATTGGCATAGGTGATCCCATTTCCCTTGGTACCAAAGGATACCTGTTTTAGATCTGGTTGAGAAAGCTGTTCTTTGACATAAGACTCTTCCATATCTAGGTATTTATGGAAAATCTCAGCTACCTTATTAAATTGAGAATCCTCTACATAGAGAATTTTGCCTGTTGCTGACTTGTAGGTCTTGTCAATAACGGCATAGATATTATACGAAGTCGCATCCTCAGCAATAGGCGTTCCATTACGATCGTAGATGGTTCCCCGTTTTGCAGGAATCGTCTTGGTTGTTTGATGGACCTTGTTTGCTTCTTGAACCAAGTCCTTACCAAATTTTTTACCCGTTCCGATAATGACCGCAAAGTTGACCAAAAAGACAGCGAAGAGTATGACAGCCAATAAACTCAGGCTTTTCCCTACTCTTCGGCGGTTTTCTTCTGGAGATTTACGGTTACGAACGGCATAACGGATGATTTTTTCTTTCCACTGTTTCATTTCTTACTCCGCTGCTCGGATATTTTCGTTATTCAACTGCAAATCCTTAGAGTTTGCAATCTCTTTCAAACGTTCTGAACGAATCAATTCATTGACCTCTTGCTTGGCATCGTCTAGCTCTGTTTTCTTTTCTTCGATTTGAGCATTGACCTTAGTTAATTCATTCTGAACTTGTAATAGCTTGGTCTGCATAAACACAACGCTAATTGCCAGGATAATCATTGTTGCAGCAATCGAAACATAGAAGGCCTTTTCCACACGTGAAAAACCTTTAAACTTCGTTTGCAATAACTGGCTTGTTTTTTCGATTCTTTCTGCCATGTTTTTCCTCTTACTTGTGAATTTTTCTAGCCACGCGCAACTTAGCTGAATGCGAACGGTTGTTGGCTTCTAGCTCTTCAGCACTTGGCAAGATTGGCTTGCGGGATACCAATTCCATCTTGGGCTTAAGGTCATCTGGAATGAAGGGCAAGCCTTTGGGAACTTCCACTGTTGAAGCTTCTTTAAATAGTTGCTTGGTCAAGCGGTCTTCCAGCGAATGGAAGGTAATGACCGAGATTCTCCCATCTAGAGCCAGCATGTCCATAGCCTGCTGGATGGATTCATCTGCTGCACCCAGCTCATCATTGACTTCGATTCGGATAGCCTGGAAAATCTGCTTGGCAGGGTGCCCCTTTTTCTTGAGTTCCTTGGCAGGCTTGGCAGACTTGATAATCTCTGCCAACTCCGTCGTCGTCTCAATTGGTTTCACCTCACGCGCTTGCTCAATCTTACGAGCAATCTGTTTAGAAAACTTATCCTCACCATACTTGAAAAAGATCCGAACCAAGTCATGATAGTCATAATGATTGACCACCTCATAGGCCGTCAGACTAGCTTCCTGATTCATCCGCATATCCAGTGGCGCATCCTTTTTATAAGAAAAGCCACGCTCACGCTGATCCAGCTGAGGACTGGACACTCCCAAGTCATAACAAATTCCATCAATTTCCTGGACACCAGCCTCCTGCAAACGTGCCTGCAAATGACGGAAGTTATCCTTGATAAAGGTTACCATCCCCTTTTCGATATAGGGTGCCAACCTTTTTTGCGCATTGTCAATGGCATTCTGGTCCTGGTCAAAGGCATAGAGATGCCCTTTTTCGCTCAATTTACTTAATAAATATTCGCTATGGCCTGCTCCGCCTAAGGTCGCATCAACGTAGGTACCGTCAGGTTTTACGTCAAGCATATCAATCGTTTCATGAAGCAAGACCGTTACATGATGAAATTCTTTTGTCATATCCTATCTATTTTACCACAAATCTGACCAGCTTGCACTTGTCAGACAAGGCTAAGTTTCTTCGAAAAAAATTCTCAAAAATATGTCATATATACTTGACATCTCATCTCCAAAAGAATACAATATAGTCAAATATATACGACACATCAGAAAGGAGACCCTATGAATCGTGTGAAAGAATTCCGCAAGGAACTGGGCATTTCTCAGCTCGAGCTCGCCAAAGATATCGGTGTCTCGAGACAGACCATCAACATGATTGAAAACGACAAGTACAATCCAACCCTGGAACTCTGTCTCAACCTCGCCCGCAGCCTCCAAACTGACCTCAACAGTCTCTTTTGGGAAGACGATTTTTAAAAAAGGAGCAAACAAATGAAAAAAGAAACTCTCACTGACAAACTCATCAAACGCACATACGGCATTTCTGGCCCCCTTGACGAACACAAACGGCGCGAGGCCGATCGTATCGGGAATCAGGTCTTTATCGTTCTCTTTTATCTCATGATATTTGGCAACCTCATCCCCTTTGTCCTTGCTTATAAATACCCACAAATTGTCGCTATCGGCTATCCTCTCGTGGTGTTTGGCATTTCGATGATGGTTGCCCTCTATGTGGTCTCTCAAACCAAGAAAACGGGCATCACAGCTATTGATCCCGAAATGCTGAGTCAGAAAGAAAGTAAACAGCTACATTTTCCGGGTCTAAAAGCGGGTCTGATCTATGGGCTAGGTATGTTCTTTGGAATACCATTTCTTAATACTCTCACAGATGATAGCAAGGATTATCTTGGTTCTCTTTTAAATACAGGGCATTTTGTATCAACTATCCTAGCTACCCTCTTCTTCGGAGTGACCATACAAATTATCGTCTCTCTTCGCATTCGAAAAGCAAAGAAAGACCAAGAAGACGACTAGGAGGTGCCTTATGAAATCACTAGCAAGATTACTGATCAGTCATGTTTTTATCACCATCGCCCTTGTTTCAGGAGCTATATCTCATACAGTTTTAATACTCTTACTCCTCTTTCTTCCTGCGCTCAATAAAGGACTGGAAAAAATCCAATCAAAACGGATACCTAGCCTCAACGCCGCGCTCTTCTTTCTCCTCATATCCTTGCCACAGCTTTTAACTAACCCCACCCAATGGAAATTACCAATATTCCTAGCCGTAACCATCATTTCAAGTTTGGCCTACTTCTATAACTTTTATCAAGTAGTTAAAGAAGTAGATCAAAAACAGTTGATTTAGGAGATTACTCCCATGAAAAAAGAAGATTTCACCACTCGCTTACTCAAACTATTCTTTCACATACAAGGCCCCTTTGATGAATGCCGCCAAGAGGTGATCTACAGGGCTTGTGCGCGTTCCTTGATCCAAATCGTTTACTCCTCCCTCCTACTCTTCTTGTTCTATCTCCTATTTGGACGCTTCATAGAGTTGGTTCGAGATGCTATGCCCTACCTCTATTTTGGACTTATCTTCGTCCTCTCATCTAGGGCGAGACTAGCAGTTCGCAACTTACATTTAGACAAGGATGACCCGTCCGAAATCCATCACAAAAGCTACAGCAAAAGTCAAATTAACGTTCGTAGTTGGGGTGTATTCATCAGCATTCCAATTGGCTTGTTTGTCTTATTAGCCTTTCACAAACTCTTTGTTCAGCATCTTCCCCTCGATACCTTTTGGGACAATCTCTCCCAGTTCGATAAAACGCTCCCTTTACTAGTCTTAGGTTTGGGAATTGGTGCCATCTTTGGAACCATGGCCTACGCCTTTTTATCGGAACACGTTAAAAAATAGAGCAAGATTCGCTAATTTCTCATTTTATAGGCAAAGAATCCCACCTAGTTCGTTCTAGGTGGGATTCCCACTTCAATTCATAGGATATTTTCCAAAATATCTACTGACCCTCGTCACCAATTCTCCCACTGGGTTTCAACCTTGACATCGCCATAGTTGCTTGGCGAGTATTTACTGTCATAAATGGAACACCAGTCCTTCAAGACTTTTTGGTTTACGATTTCTTCATAGTAAGAATCCAAATCCTTGGCAGTGATACCGTACTGCTCTAGATAGGATTTTACTTGCTCTTCGTCTTCGATATAAGTTTCCGATCTATTTTCATAAATCAGAATTTTTTTAACTAATACTTTTTTATTAAATTCGTAATGAATAACAAAGTTAATTTTTTCTCCTGAGTTAGCATATCTTTCAAACCAAATATTTACACCTTTACTACTACCATCAAAATTAAACCGTAGTTCTAAATTCTTCACATCGCTTCCAAGAGAAGAATCATCGTATGTTATTATTGATTCATACTTATCCGTTTCATTCATATTCGAATCATAAAGCTTTCGATTTTTTACTGTCACATTTTTTAAGTCTTTGAAGTTATAATGTCCCAAATAATTTTTTGCTGTTTCTTGGTAAATTTCATCAAAAATGTTTTTAGGTTGACGCACAAAAAAGTAAAAACAGGATAATACGATTATTGCGACTAAAGCTACTAAACCTAAGATTTTCTTCATGTTATCACCAATTCTCCCACTGGGTTTCAATCTTGACATCGCCATAGTTGCTTGGTGAGTACTTACTGTCATAAATCGAACACCAGTCTTTCAAGACTTTCTGGTTGACGATTTCGTCGTAGTAAGAATCCAAATCCTTAGCAGTGATACCGTACTGCTCTAGGTAGGATTTCACCTGAGCTTCGTCTTCGATATAACTATCCTCATTTCCTGATATCACAATCTGAATTGACTTTGTGATTGTTTTAGTATTTGGATTATATTTGTTGACCATCCATAGCTTCGTACCATCAGCTATTTTTCTCTCAAATGAAACAAACAGTTTACTATACGCTTTCTCAAAATTAAATCCAACTCTCAGTTCAAGATAATCCTCTGGAGGAGTCTTATACTTTCCTAAAGGGCTATATTTAAAATGATCTCCATCACTTGGCCAGACATCATCGATTTCAAAACCTTCTATATTTCTTAAAATATTATTTGTGCGATAGGTTTTCTCCGTCTCCTGATAAATCTCATCAAAAATGTTTTTAGGTTGTCTAGTAAAAAAGTAGAAACAGGATAATACAATTAGTACGAAAGACACTACTAGACCGAGGATTTTTTTCATGCTATCACCAATTCTCCCACTGGGTTTCAATCTTGACATCGCCATAGTTGCTTGGTGAATACTTGCTGTCATAAATGGAGCACCAATCTTTCAGGACTTTCTGATTTACGATTTCGTCGTAGTAAGAATCCAAATCCTTGGCAGTGATACCATACTGCTCTAGGTAGGATTTCACTTGGGCCTCATCTTCGATATAAGTTTCCGTATCTGCTTTCTTCAAACCTATTTTGACAAATTTTTTCAAAACACGATCCTTACGAATATATTTATTCCATAAGCGAACTCTAACGTTTGGCCCGATTCGCTTTTCAAATGAGATTGAACTTAACTGTGTTTTTGTAGCAAAATTAAAACTAATTTCTACTTCAAAATACTCTTCTGGGGTATGGTCTTTATTATAGGTTCCAAACGGATAATATTTAGAATACTCTCCATCACTTGGCCAACCTGGACTAATTTCAAAGCCATCTATATGCCTTAAAATATTATTTGTTCGATAGGTTTTCTCAGTTTCTTGGTAAATCTCATCAAAAATGTTTTTAGGTTGACGGATAAAAAAGTAGAAACAGGATAATACAATTAGTACGACTACCGCTACTAAACTGAATATTTTTTTCATCATCATCCTCCTAATCTGCCACAGCCTCTAAACGATTTAAAAATGTGGATACTTCTGGGTATTTTTCCTCAATATACTCTTTAATAGATGCCTCACCCTTTCTCAGTATATACCCAGGCGCTACCCCTGCATAGATTGTGCCTTTGACCTCTTTCCAATCCTTATTTTTCAAAAATTCTTTCTCTCTATGAGAGGAGTCTTTTTGAAGGTCAGCATAGTAAGAAGATATAGCTTGGTCATAGGATTGCCCCTTCTGTATCCGACCGATAAGGTTGACCGAGTCTAGGTCTGCCTTGTAGTCATCTTCGCCGATGCTTGGCTTCATATCATTAGCGTTAAAGGTCGTGTCTCCCTCCCATCCCGAAAGATCCTTGACATGCTCTCTACCGCCATAGATATCAGATAACTGAAAACTGCTAGGATTTAGATGAGTAGCCATAGTAATGGATTGATGGGTAAAGTCTGCATGGCCAGCTCCATTGTTAGAGTAGGCCTTTAACTTACTGTCCCAAAATTGGTCAAAGTTACCTGAAGTACCATAAACTTTTTCGTATTTAAACTTGGCATTATTATAATCAATTTCGTTTTCTTTTATTTTTTCTATATTATCAATTTTCCCACCCGCCATCTCATGTTGCAATCTAAGGTTATAATACAGTTCTTTGGCCTTTTCTTCTTTCAATCCCAATTCTTTAAAAATTTCAAAAAGTGGTTTTTCTACTCTCATTTTTTCAACTGTAGATGGACTACTAACAACCTCATCATAAAAATAATTTTTTAAATAGCCTGCAGTCTCATCCCACTTTGATTCGTTGTAAGACGCTGCACCGACGACTCGCAAAAAGATATAGTCACGGAACTCTTGACTAGAGGTTGGGAACTTCTTGTCTATCCCTTGCTTGATGGTCAGGAGCTGCTTGGCTGTCTCTGCATCAAAGCCGTATTCTGCCATCATGGTCTGGACAAAGGCCTTCTCTTGACGACTGAGTTTCATATCCTTTGTGTCAGAATATGCAGTCAGGTAGTTGGCCCAAGTCAGGTCAGATGGGACTTTAAAGACCCCTGTTTTTGCATCCCAGCTCGTTTCAATCTGAGCTAGTCCACGACTCAACTGCACATCGATACTGTCTAGTTCATCGAAAAACCCTCCTGAGTAGCTATCATAGGCACGCAGGTCTTTCAAAATCGTTTCATAGACGCGTTTATTCGCATGATGTCCTCGCATAAGTTCCACATTGCTACGTCTCAATCTTCCCTTTTCTTCACTATCCATGGTCAAGCTAGAAAGAGATTGGTTGACTTCATCTAGATAGGCGATCATCTGCTCTTCCTGGCGGATCTTATCAAGCAGATCATCCTCCCGCCAACTCTTGCTGTCGACCATCGTTTGGTAGTCTTCTGGCAATTTCTTGATAGCTTGAGAGAAGGTTTCGGCATAGAGTTGTCCCCCTTTACTCAAGGGCAGTAGGACACTTGCAAAAAAACTTCTAGCCGAATCATAAGCGTCGCCCTTTAGACTCTCTGTATCCTCTGAAAACTTTTGAATGGCTGATTGCAAGTCTTGATAAGACTCCACCTGAGATTGGCACATGGTTGCTACACTCGAACTTTGTAGTTGTGATTGTTCCAGGTACATATCAATGCCCATGTCGTTTCTCCTCCTCTCTTTCTAGTTCCTTACGTCTTTCATAGTAAACCTCATCTAAGTCTCCCTCTAACCGGAATTTTTCTTTTTTCAAATCATCCATGTGATAGCTGAGGTCCTCAAAGATTTGGTTTTTAAGTTGGTTTCTTTGCAGGAGCGTTTCTTCCAACTGCCCTGCATATCGGCTCTGATAGGCCGCCTCCCACAAATCACTTTGATAACGGTGGCTAGCTCTATCATATCCTTCAAAGGTTTCTATCAGTGCTTTGGTGCGGTAGTTCTCTTTTCCATTGTCTTCTAGCTGGTACAAGAGTTCCCGCTCTCTTTTCTTCAACTCATCTAACTTGCTCATGTATGACTCCCAAAACCATTGGCCGCAGCCTTATCTAGCGCTTCAAAATCACTCGCTACAGAGTGAAGTCGTTCGGAAGTTAGGGTGACAGCGGCTGTTATCTGACTAGCTAGATTTTGATCCTTTGTCAGACATTGATGAGCCTTGTTATTCCCTTGAAGGGTCGTTAGGTCATCTTGACTAGCCGCAGCGATTGCTGTTAACGATTGACAAGCATTTTTAAGCTGAGTCGCATATGTTTGCGCAAGATTTAGATCACTTTTTACTGTTGACATGACTGTTTCATCCTTTTTCCCATTCCCTTGTGATAAGTTTACTTCATTTAGCTATATAGGCCTATTATACCATGTTTCACAAAAGGAGCATCATTTTGTCCTGATTTATGTACAATTGTGTATTTTTTCAACAACTTCTCTCATCCGACTCGACGAAAATAGTAAAAACTGTTACAATGTAGAAAAAGAAAAGAGGCCCTCATGACCAGTGTATATGATTTTTCCGTTTTAAACCAAAATAACCAAGCAACTCCCCTGGAGAGCTATCGTGGCAAGGTTCTCTTGATTGTCAACACTGCTACAGGATGTGGTTTAACGCCCCAGTACCAGGGACTTCAAGAACTCTATGAGCGCTATCAAGATCAGGGCTTTGAAATCCTAGATTTCCCTTGCAATCAGTTTATGGGACAAGCACCCGGCAGCGCAGAGGAAATCAATAGCTTCTGCAACCTACACTATCAGACAACTTTCCCTCGCTTTGCCAAGGTCAAGATCAACGGCAAGGAAGCAGATCCTCTTTATGTTTGGCTAAAAGACCAGAAAGCTGGTCCACTAGGAAAACGAATCGAATGGAATTTTGCTAAGTTTCTCATTGGCCGAGATGGGCAAGTCCTTGAGCGCTTCTCTTCCAAAACAGACCCCCAAACCATCCAAGAGTCTCTTCAAAAAATACTTTAATTTCTTTTTAAAACGTATCCTTTTATTTAGTTTGAGCCCTGAAAGGATGCGTTTTTTCTTTAAAAAGTAACTGATTTTCTTTAATTTATATTTATTTTTTTGCTTTTTGCTATTGCAATTCTTTCATTAATTTAGTATATTTGTTATATTAAAAACTTTGAGTCATTTTAAGGGAGAAATGGCCTTTTAAATTTTTTTATCTTAAAATGAAAGCGCTTTATAAATAGGGGGTAAGGAGTTTACAAATTATCAGAGAATTTATTTATCGTAAAATAAAGATGCAACCAAGTTAAGCTTGGGCTTGGGCAGTAGCTGACTGCCTTTCTAAAAACTAGGAGTATATTATGAATCGATACCTTTTTGAAAAAGGGCAAACTTTTAGCATTCGGAAGTTAACTGTGGGCGTAGCCTCTGTCATCGTCGGACTGGCATTTTTTGCTTCTGGAACCGTACGTGCAGACGAAACGTCTCCTACCGCAACATCCAATTTAGATCATCAAACTGAACAAGTCGCAGATATAGAGAAAAGGAAGGGTGAACCAGTCAAAGAAGAAGGCCGAGTAGAGACCGAAAAACAAGAAACACCTGCTGCCGATACCAGCAGTGCTGATTTGCTCCCTGAAGAAATTCAGGACCGTGCCTATCCAGACACACCTGTCAAAGAACTCGACACGACTACTATCGTTGACCAAAAAGCTAGTCCAAAAGTAGAAACTAAGAGCATTCTAAAGGACAAGGAAGAAGCTCCAAAAGAAACTGAGAACGGAAACCGTGCCATCATTAACGGTGGACAAGACCTCAAACACATCAACTACGAGGGGCAACCTGCTACTGCTGCTACTATGGTTTACAGCACTTACAATGCAGGAGAGCAACGTTACCTCGTTTCAGGATCTGGTATCTTTGTTGCACCAAATTTGATTCTTACCGTCGCTCATAACTTCCTAGAAGCCAATAAAGAAACTGGCGAAGGCCATATTCGTGGTGGAAAATCTGCCCAGTTCTACTATAACGTTGGTTCAAACAGCGAAAAGAAAAACTCACTACCATCTTCTGGAACTACGGTTTTATTCAGAGAAAAAGACATCCATTTCTGGAATAAGAAAGAGTTTGGAAAAGGCTATAAAAACGACCTTGCTCTTGTAGAAGCTCCTATTCCTCTTCCAATTGCTAGCCCAAACAAAGAAGCAACCTTTGCACCTTTAGCGGATCACAAGACGCATCAGCCGGGAGAAGCCATCAGTACGATTGGCTACCCAACTGACTCGAGCTCAAAAGAACTGAAACAACCTATCCTAGCTGGTCAGCTTTACAAGGCAGATGGGACCATCCGATCTGTTGAGTCCTATGATGATAAGGGAACGACTGGTATCACCTACAAAACCACTTCTGTATCTGGTTTGTCTGGTGGCGGGATTGTCGATAGCCAAGGAAAAGTTCTGGGTGTTCACCAACACGGAACCGTTGACAATGGTGTCGCTGAAAAGGATCGCTTTGGTGGCGGACTCGTCCTTTCACCTGAACAACTGAAATGGGTTAAGGACATGATTGCCAAGTATGGTGTGAAAGGCTGGTACCAGGGAGACAACGGAAATCGTTACTACTTTACTGATGAAGGGCGTATGCTTCGGAACGAAACAGCTGTTATCGGAAGCAACGAATATTCCTTCAACCAAGATGGGATCGCTACCTTGACCAAGGGAGTTGAATACGGTCGTGTGGTTATCCAACACGAAGACGAAGAAGGAAATCCTGTCAAAGATAATGACACCTTTATCGAACAGACAGCTGTTGATTCGCCATTTGACTATAATTTCAAAAAAGAAATCGAGAAGACGGACTTCTATCAGAAGAATAAAGACAAATACGAAATTGTATCCATTGATGGCGTAGCAGTCAATAAACAACTAAAGGATACTTGGTCTGAAGATCACAATGTTGTCAGCAAAGCGCCTGCCGGTACACGTGTCATCAAGGTGGTCTATAAAGTTAACAAAGGCTCCTTCAAAGTTTACTACCGTCAAAAAGGAACCACTACTGAACTAGCGGAAGCGACAGTTGATAACAATGACGGTCAAGAGTATGACGTTTCCTTTGTCAACACCTTCCATGCAAAAGACATTACTGGTTACCGTCCAGTCAAGACTAGCCTGGAAGCAACCATCCAGCAAAAAGGGGTGAATGAGGTCGTCTTTGAATACGAGCCAATCGCTGATACAGCCAATCCAACGACACCGACTCCACCAGTCGCTCATCCAGAAGACAAAGAAACTGAGATTGGTAATCATGGACCTCTTCCAAGCAAGGCTCAACTCGATTACCACAAGGAAGAATTGGCAGCTTTCATCCACTACGGAATGAACACCTATACCAATTCTGAATGGGGAAATGGGAAAGAAGACACTCGATACTTCAATCCAACCAACTTGGATACTGACCAGTGGATTCGCACTCTGAAGGAAACGGGCTTCAAACGAACCATTATGGTTGTTAAACACCACGATGGTTTCGTTGCTTACCCATCTAAGTACACCAACCATACCGTAGCTGCTAGCCCATGGAAAGATGGAAAGGGTGACCTTCTCGAAGAAGTTTCCAAGTCTGCTAGCAAGTATGACATGAATATGGGTGTTTACCTTTCACCATGGGATGCCAACCATCCTAAATACCATGTCGCAACCGAAAAAGAATACAACCAATACTATCTCAACCAGCTGAAAGAAATCCTTGGTAATCCAAAATACGGTAATAAAGGGAAATTTATCGAGGTTTGGATGGACGGTGCGCGTGGTAGCGGTGCCCAAAAAGTAACCTATACCTTTGATGAATGGTTCAAATACATCAAAGAAGCCGAAGGGGATATCGCTATCTTCTCTGCTCAACCGACAAGTGTTCGCTGGATCGGAAATGAACGGGGAATCGCAGGTGACCCTGTATGGCATAAAGTTAAAAGAGCCAACATCACAGACGATGTGAAAAACGAATACCTCAACCATGGTGACCCTGATGGTGATATGTACTCTGTAGGGGAAGCTGATGTTTCGATCCGTTCAGGCTGGTTCTACCATGACAATCAACAGCCGAAATCACTCAAAGAGCTGATGGATATCTACTTCAAGTCCGTTGGTCGTGGAACCCCACTCCTTCTCAATATTCCACCAAATAAAGAAGGAAAATTCGCAGATGCAGATGTGGCTCGCTTGAAGGAGTTCAAAGCAACCCTAGACCAAATGTATGCCACTGACTTTGCCAAAGGTGCCACTGTAACAGCAAGTTCGACTCGTCAAAACCACCTTTACAAAGAAAGCCACCTCACAGACGGTAAAGATGACACCAGCTGGGCGCTCTCAAATGATGCCACAACCGGTAGCTTTACAGTCGATTTAGGACAAAAGAGACGTTTTGATGTCGTTGAACTCAAGGAAGACATCGCCAAAGGTCAACGTATCTCTGGTTTCAAGATTGAAGTCGAAATCAACGGACGTTGGGTGACATACGGCGAAGGTTCGACCGTTGGTTACCGTCGCTTGGTTCAAGGCAAGCCTGTAGAAGCACAAAAAATCCGTGTAACCATCACCGGTGCTCAAGCAACTCCAATCTTGACCAACTTCTCAGTCTACAAGACACCAAGCAGCATTGAAAAGACTGATGGCTACCCTCTTGGACTTGAATACCACTCAAACACAACGGCAGATACAGCCGGAACAACTTGGTACAATGAATCTGAAGGTGTTCGTGGCACTTCTATGTGGACCAATCAAAAAGATGCCAAAGTAAGCTATACCTTCACAGGAACCAAGGCCTATGTCGTCTCTACAGTCGACCCAGGTCATGGAGAAATGTCTGTCTACGTTGATGGTCAAAAGGTTGCCGATGTCCAAACTAAGAACGCTAGCCGTAAACGTAGCCAAAAAGTCTTTGAGACAGGCGATTTAGCACCTGGCCAACACACTATTACCCTCGTGAATAAAACAGGCGAACCAATTGCTACAGAAGGAATCTACACCCTAAACAATGATAGTAAAGGGATGTTTGAACTCGAGTCTACTAACTACGAAGTCGAAAAAGGAAAACCAGTCACTGTTAAAATTAAACGTGTTGGTGGAAGCAAGGGAGCTGCTACTGTTCGCTTCATCACAGAACCTGGAACTGGGGTTCACGGTAAAGTTTACCAAGATACAACTCAAGATGTGACTTTTGAAGATGGAGAAACAGAAAAGACTGTGACCATCCCAACGATTGACTTTACTGAACAAGCCGACTCTGTCTTTGACTTCAAAGCCAAGCTCACTTCTGTCACTGATGGTGCCCTGCTCGGTTTTGCTACCGATGCAACCATCCAAGTGATGAAAGCTGAATTGCTGATCAAGGACCAAACAAGTTATGATGACCAAGCTAGTCAGTTGGATTACAGTCCTGGCTGGCACCATGAAACCAATTCGGCAGACAAATACCAAAAGACGGAGTCTTGGGCTTCCTTTGGTCGCTTAACTGATGAGCAAAAGAAAAAGACAACTGTCACAGCCTACTTCTACGGTACTGGACTTGATATCAAGGGCTATGTCGATCCAAATCATGGTATCTACAAGGTATTCCTCGACGGCAAAGAAGTTCCTTACCAAGAGGGTATGGGAAATGCTTCGACTATTGATGGTAAGAAATACTTTAGCGGTCACGCTGCCCAACGCCAAGGCAATCAAACTCTGGTTAGCCTAAAAGGTCTGGACGAAAACTTGCACGCAGTCACCCTTCAACTCGATCCTGATCGAAACGATTTGTCTCGAAATATCGGTATCCAGGTAGACCAATTCATCACTCGTGGCGAAGGCAGTGAACTCTACAGTAAGGCAGATATCATCCAGTCTATCTCTAAATGGAAAGATGATCTGTCAAACTTTGATCCAGCAGGTTTGAAAAATACAGCTACTGCACGTCAAGCTTTCCAAGCAAATCTAGAAAAATTGAGAAACCAACTCAGTGCTGATGCAGTGGATGTTCAAGAAGTCATGTTGACTGTCAGCGCCTTACAAGATATCCTGTCCAAGGACGAGAACTATCAAAGAGGGCAAGAGGAACCTAGTCCAGATCAACCTGAACAGCCTGAAGAACCTTCTAAACCTGATCAACCTGAACAACCTGCTCAACCAAAACAACCGGAAATTGAGTACGATAAGGCTATGGACAGCTTGGCAAAAGCTATCGAGAAAAAAGTCGCTGAGCTTGGATCCAACAAGGAAGCTAAGAAGCAATTGTTAGCAATTGCTGACCAAGCCATTGCTGCCATCCAAGAAGCTAAGACTCAGGAAGCAGTCAACAAAGCACTTGAAACTGCTCTCGAACAAATCAGCAAGCTCGAAGCAGCTCA